>JAQXUJ010000209.1 GCA_029219925.1 Clostridiales bacterium
ATTCTCTTGATAAAAAGTTGTTTGATGGTAATTGTATTGCTGTTACTGTTAATGGTTCTGTCTGTAACGCTTTTTATCAAAGAAACCAGTTTTCTTGCAGTCACGATATTACATCTCTGTATTTGAAGAAACACGAAATGAATGTATATATTGGTCAATTTATATCAACAGTTATTATGATGGATAAATACCGTTGGAATTATGGAAGAAAACCGCATGATGTATCGAAATTTGGCAAATCCATTTTAAAATTGCCTATTCAAACATATGATGATGGAACACCTATAATTGATGAAAAGAAAACGTTTTCTGACGATGGGTATATTCCTGATTGGCAATTTATGGAGAGCTATATTAAGTCATTAAATTGCGAACCACCAAAAACAAAAATTGATGGAAAAAGCATTGCAGGTTTGAATGCTTCTGAATGGGAAGAATTTACAGTGTCTGATTTGTTTAAGGTGCAGTATGGTATCAATATGGAATTAAATGCTTGTGATGAAACAACTTATGATGATCCAGAGGGTATAGCATTTGTAGCAAGAACTTCCGAAAACAACGGTGTTTCTGCTTATGTAAAAAAAATTAGCGGAAAAGAACCACAACCAGCAGAAACAATTACTGTTGCAGGTGGTGGTAGTGTATTATCTACTTTTGTGCAAAAGAGACCATTTTACAGTGGTAGAGATTTGTATTTGTTATTACCAAAAACAAATATGAGTTTAAAGACTAAAATGTTCATTTGTACTGTTTTGTCAGCAAACCAATATAGATATTCATACGGAAGACAGGCAAACAAAACACTGCCACATTTAATATTAAAGTTACCAATTTTAAGAGACATAAATAAAAATCCTGTTATTGATGAAACGCACATGTATTCAAAAAAGGGATATATACCAGATTGGGAATGGATGGAAAGTTATATAAACTCATTTCCATATTCAGATAGGATTTAAAATAAAACACATGTGAACCCTTTTTGCATCGTATGAACCCCTTTTAAGTCATATGAACCCTATTACTTTTCAAAAAAGCATCTAAAAACACGTAAAACCGCTTCGAAGATAATTCGAAGCGGTTCGTTTGTTGTTACAAAAGTACTGAAAAGCCTTATTTTAAGCTAAAAAGTAATAACCCCAACTTTTTATCAAAGTTAGGGTTATACTATGGTCGGGAATACAGGATTTGAACCTGCGGCCTCTTCGTCCCGAACGAAGCGCGCTACCAAACTGCGCTAATTCCCGTTTTTTACCGACGAATAATATTATACCACAACTAAATTGGGATTTCAAGTGTTTTGTTAAAAATATTTTTGTTTTTTTGGAATATTTTATAGAATCATAAAATTATTTTTAAAGTAACTGCTGCGGCGTATCGCCGCAGCAGTTGTACATATATTATAGATGTTTTTTTGAAATCTTGCTGACTGCCGAAATAAGCGCATCAGCTTCCTGCCGGGTCGAGTACAGACCGAACCCTGCTCTAACAGCTCCTGTTTCCGATGTGCCCAGGGTTTGATGGGCAATATAGGAACAATGATAGCCGCCGCGTGTGGCAATGCCGAAATCCTTATTTAGAATATCGGCTGTTTCCTGAGAATCAATACCGTTTATATTAAAAGCGACCGTGCCGTTGCGGTTACCCGAGGGAAGACCGTAAACCGAAATTCCCGGAACGTTCATAAGCTCGGCAAAAAGGTATTCCGCCAAACTGCGCTCCTTTTCTTCAATATTTTTAATACCGATGCGTTTAATATAGTGTACCGCGGTACCGAGAGCCATAATTGCCGGGGTGTTCATCGTACCGGAATGAAGCATATCAGGCATGGATTCCGGCTGATATTTGTTTTTAGACTCGGTGCCGGTGCCGCCTACGATTATGGGATTAAGGCGTACTCCATCTCGCACATAAAGCCCGCCGGTACCGAGAGGCCCCATAAGCCCTTTATGACCGGAAAATGCCAGAAGTGATATATTCATATCCTCTGCGTCAATGGGGACAATACCAGCGGTCTGTGCTGCGTCCACAAGGTATGGAAGATTGTGTCTTTTGCATATTTCGCCTATCTCGCGTACAGGCATAACGGTGCCGCATACGTTGGACGCATGAGTAGTGGCAATAAGCTTTGTATTCGGCATTATTGCCGCCTCAATATCGGCAGGATTAATCACACCGCGGCTGTCTGCCTCCACCATACTGTAACTGCACAGGCGATGTACGGGGCGGAGGACGCTGTTATGTTCCATCGAAGTGATGATAACGTGGTCGCTTCGGGTCAGAAGTCCTCCTATCGCCATGTTGAGTGCATAGGTGGCGTTTTGGGTAAAAGCAATCCTCTCCGGATTTTGAACGTTAAAAAGCTCCGCCAGCTCCTCCTGTGCTGCGGCAATTCCCTCTGCGCCTTTAATGCTTGCATAATGTCCGCCGCGGCCGGCATTTACGCTGCATGTGACGGTGTTGCGGCACATTGCCTCATACACTGCGGCAGGCTTTCTCATGCTTGTGGCGGGATTGTCAAGATATATCATGATAAATTCTCTCCCCGCCCGCAAACTCCTCTATATAAATACCTTTTACGGTTATTCCCTGAATATTTTTCCTGATAAATTGTTCGCTGGACAGGCTTGCCGTAACCGAATAGGAACAGCCGCCGCCGCTCAGCCTGGCAGGAGTATTTATCACGCGTGCTTTTGTATCTCCGTATTTTGCGAGCCGCTTTACCAGCCGTGTGGCACTGGTTACAGAGCCCACCGCAACTAAAATATCGGACATAATTCCACTCCTTTCAAATAGTGTTATACTATAATATGATTTTTTTGAATAAAAGGTGTACAAATGCCTGATACGCAACGGGCAGCCGCAAATTCTGCGGCTGCCCGTTTCTGCCTCATAGGTATACACTGCCGAAGCTTCGGCAGGATAGATTTTAAGAGGTTACCGGAGTATTACTTATCTGCCGTTTCGGCAACAGCGGTTTTCGCAGCAACAACGGTCCTGACGGCATCTGCAGCATCTGCGTCTGCAGCATCTGCAGCAACAGCAACAGCGCCTTTCACAGCATCTTCTAATTCTGCAACACATATATTTTCACCTCCCGTTATGTAACGAAGCCCGCTGTATTACTATACTATTCACAAAATGCCGAAATGTGAAAAAGGCGACGCATGCCGAAATGGGACGGAGGAAAAGTTGTCCCGTTTGTGCTTTTCGCTGACGGATACGCATATACTTGAAAGAGAAAGGCAGGGGATAAAAGTGGGATATGACTATGAAATGTGCTGTCGTGATATTGAAGAGCTTGAAAAGGATTTCCCGGAATATGAAGTGGGAGTTATAGGAAAAAGTGTGATGAAAAAGCCAATTCATTATATAAAAGCCGGAAGGGGAGAAAAAAAGCTGTTTGTAAACGGCGCACATCACGGTCTTGAGTACCTGACGTCGGCGTTTTTAATGAAGTTTCTGCGGGAGTATGCTATGGCTGTGCGCGGGGAAAGGAGTCTTTTCGGATATGACGTCGCCCGGCTTTCTGAGGCCGTAACAATTTTTGTCGTGCCGATGGTCAATCCTGACGGGGTTGATATTGCGGTTAACGGTCTTGACGTGACTAATCCGTATCATCAGCGGCTAATCAGCATGGTAGGGATACATAGCTTTAATAAGGTGTGGCAGGCAAATGCCCGCGGAGTGGACATAAATCACAACTATAACGCCGGCTGGCGGGTTGTCAAAACCGTGCCGGGAGCAACTCGGTATGCCGGACCGTACAGTGACAGCGAGCCGGAAACCAAAGCCGTAGTGGAGTTTGTAAGGAAAACAGATTTTGACATGCTGATAGCGTTTCATTCTCAGGGCGGCGAAATATACTACGATTTTGATGGCATGCAAGCGGAAAAATCCAGAGAGACAGCCGAAAAAATGGCTGCGGAAAGCGGATATGCCGTGTCACATCCGGAGGGAGCGGCAAGCTTTGGCGGCTGTAAGGATTGGTTCATAAAGGAATTCGGAAGGAGCGGATTTACCGTGGAAATCGGACACGGAAAAAATCCGCTGCCCTGTTCGGTTTTGCCGGAAATCTATGAGGAAAACGCCCGGCTTTTGCTGGCGGCTGTCCGTGAGCTACATGAACAGGCATAGAATTATCGGCAGAAATATTGCGGGGACATAGTTCATTACTTTAAGCTTGGTGATGCCCAGCATGTTAAGGGCAAGACCTATTATAATAAGCGAACCGGCACAGGTCATCTCCGCCACAACACTGTCGGTAAGGTATGGCGCCAGCCATTGAGCAAGCAATACTATTGCTCCCTGGTATATGAATACAGGTGCGGCGGAAAAAAGGACACCGATTCCCAAAGTGGAGGCAAATATAATGGAAGAAGTGAAGTCCAGCAGGGATTTTGTGAAAATCATCTCGTTATTGCCCGTAAGCCCCGACTGGAGCGAACCTACAATAGACATTGCTCCCACGCAGAACAGCAGGCTGGCGTTTACGAAGCCTTCGGCAACCGATACCCTTCCGTCGCGTCCTTTAAATTTCGACTGGATAAACAGCCCGGCACGGTTCAGGCGTCCGTCCAGGTCGAGAAGCTCGCCGATTATCGTGCCTACAGCCATGGAAATAATAGTTATAAGCTGATTTTCTCCCTTTAAAATGCCCGTAATGCCGATTAACAGTGTACAAAGTCCCAGCGCCTTCATTAATGCGTCGGACAGCTTTTTCGGGAAGCGTGAGCTTAATATAAGTCCGAGTGACCCTCCGATTATTACAGCAACAGTGTTTACAATAGTTCCTAACATATTTTTTCTCTCCGTGTTATGTATTTTTTCCTCGCAATATCGCAATTTCTGCGGATTTGTCGGAAATTTTTTTATAATACCATTTTAACATATTTTTATTCAAATGTCAAAAATTCTGTTGAGTATTTTCCGAAAATGTGGTATACTGTAATTATATTGAAACAAAAGGGGGGTGACCGTTCGTGAGGATTGAGCTTAGCCGCGGCGCGGAGAATGTAATTAATACCTTGGAAAATGCAGGCTTTGAGGCATATGTTGTCGGAGGCGCTGTGCGTGACAGCATAATGGGCAATACTCCGTCCGATTATGACATTGCCACCAATGCGAAACCCTGTGAGATAAAGGCTCTGTTCTCCCGTACTATTGATACGGGAATACGGCACGGAACGGTCACCGTTATTGATAATAAGGTTGGTTTTGAGGTTACCACTTATCGGGAGGAAAGCGGTTACCGCGATCTGCGGCATCCGGATAAGGTCAGCTATATCGGCTCGGTTGACGAGGATTTGAAGCGTCGCGATTTCACTGTAAACGCCATGGCGTACAGCCCCGTCAGAGGTTTTGTGGATAATTACGGCGGAACGGAGGATATACAAAACAGAATTATCAGATGTGTGGGCAATCCGGAAAACCGTTTTAAAGAAGACGCGCTGCGCATGCTTCGTGCCGTACGTTTTGCGGTGTGTCTGGATTTTGAAATTGAGCCGGAAACGGCAAAGGCAATACGTAAATGCGCCGTTCTGATTAAAAACGTAAGCGCCGAACGTATTCTCGGAGAGCTTAACAAAATCCTGCTGTCCGACCGGCCGGAAAGAATTTCGCTTTTGTACGATACGGGTCTTATGCGTTTTATTCTTCCCGATTTATGCAGCTGCTTCAGGACGGAGCAGAATAATAAATATCATGTTTACAATGTGGGAGAGCATATTCTGGAGGCTGTGAAAAATACCCCCAACGATTTGACGCTGCGCTGGGCGGCACTGCTGCATGATATAGGCAAACCTGTCTGTGCATCGCGTGATTCAAACGGAATTTACCATTTTTACGGGCATCACAGGGAAAGCGCAAGAATGGCAAACGATTTGCTGCATAAGCTCAGAATGGATAGGGACTCCATACGAGATATTCTTATTCTTATAGAAAATCATGACGTTCGCATTGACGCAAGTCCGGCGGGAGTAAAACGAATGATGGCGAGAACCGGCGAGGGACTTTTTTTAAAGCTGCTGCTTCTTCAGGAGGCGGATAACAGGGCGAAAAATCCCAAATATCTGTCGGAAAAGCTGTCAAAGCTGCATGCGGTTTACAGTCAGTATCAGCAGATTATAGCCGAGGGACAGCCGTATATGGTATCGCAGCTGCAAATAAACGGCAGAGATTTAATAAAGATGGGATTTCGCACGGGACGTGAAATAGGCGACGTGCTGAAAACGCTTTTGGAGGAGGTAGTTATTGACGCGTCCCTTAACAGACGGGAATATCTTATTAAACGGGCGGCGGCTCTCAAAAGAAGAAATTAATGCGCAAGCTGTATTATTTCTTCTTTTTTTAATGCTCCCAAACCGAATACGGCTGCAATGTATACGGGAAGGGACAGGACTGCTGCGGCAATAAAGCCGAAAATGCCGTTATTCAGCATTTCGCACATGGGACGATATAAAGCTCGTGCCGTTATACACATAATAACGGAGGCGGCGGCAATTCCCAGAACGGAGGAAAGCGGAGCAAAGCCTATGCCCTGCCGTCGGCGCAAGGAGGCTGAATTAAGGAGCAGCTGCGCTGATTCCGATACAAAGGACGCGATTATTACTCCCGTAATGTTCAGCTCTGGTATGCGTATAAGCACGTATGACAGTAAAATTTTTACAAAAAGACCGACCATCCCAAAATAAAACGGAGACAGAATGTTTCCTGCGGAATACTGTACCGAAACAATAAATTGTGTTGTAGTTATAAGAATGAGACAGGGTGCCATCAGGGACAGAAGAGAGGCTGAGGCGGTGTTTTTAAAGAGAAGAAAAAGAATCTGCTCGGAAAATACCGCAAGAAAGACGGCGCAGGGTGCGGAAACCGCAAGAATTATTTTCAAGGCAGAGGTAATGCATGAGTTGAGCCTGTTATAATCCTTCAGAGTAAGACATCTTGTTACAACCGGCAGAACGGACACGCCAAAGGATGCGAGAATGCCTATGGGAAGATTAAATACTGTACCGGCATAGCCTGTGTATGCGCCGAACAGCCATCGGGCTCCGTCAAAGGACAGTTTTTTTGCCGATTGAAGACCGTCAAAAAGGTGAGTATATCGGGAATATTGCCGCAGAAAGGCGTCTGCGGCGGAGGTGCTAAACCGGATTTCGGTAAGGCTTGTGCGTATAACCGAGGTTTCAAGAAGGGACAGGCTGCCGGAGATAATCGACGTAACCGTCATGGGTACGGCGACGGAAAGTATGCCGGAAATTATGGCACGACGGCGGCTTTCCCGGCGTTTCCCGGCGGTGTCGCGGCGGTATGGTATGTACAGGAGAAAAAGAATTAATGTTGCGAATGCCTCTCCGGCGGTAACGCCGAATATGGCTGCGGCAGAGGAATGGCTAATGGAAAAGGAGGCGAACCATGCTGCCAGTGAATACCCGACTATCAGTTTAAAGAATGATTCAAGAACCTGTGACACCGCAGTGGGAATCATGTGGGAATAGCCCTGATAGCAGCTTTTATAGACGGCGCCGACAGCAACAAAAAATATAGCAGGGGAAATAGCTCTTACCGCAGGACCTGCCTTTGGGTCCTTCATGGCAAGGGCGAAAAAGTCCGCACCGAAAAACATGGCGGCGCTTAACAGCAGTCCGAAGACTGACATTAACAGCATGGAAAAACGTACGGCAAAGCGTATATTGCCCGGGCGGTCAAGGGTCAATGCTTCGGAAATATATTTTGATATTGCAAAGGGGAGTCCGGATATGACGAAGGAAAGCAGCATTATATATACCGAAAACGCCGTCTGATAAATCGCCATACCCTCTTCGCCAAGAATGTAGGTAAGAGGTATTTTGAGAACTGCGCCCAGTATTTTCGAAACCGCGTTGGCGGCAATCAGTATAACCGTGCCCTTTAAAAATGATTCTTTTTTCATGATAGATGTCCTTTCGGAAGAGGCGGAAAATGCCGTGTTTTATTTAAAAACTGTCAAAATGACCAATTTAAGATGATAAATTTAAAAAAATATGCTAAAATTTTACGATAAAGTATTGACAAGTACTGGTATTTATAATAAAATATGTATTCGTAAGGGATTTGTATAATTCCCAAATAAAATTTTTTTTAGGAGGAAATCATAATGAACAAGACAGAATTAATTGCAGCTGTTGCAGAAGAAGCTGTATTGTCAAAGAAAGACGCTGAAAAAGCAATCAATGCGGTAATCGGAACAATCACAAAGGCTTTGAACGACGGTGAGAAGGTTCAGCTTGTTGGCTTCGGCACATTTGAAGTAAGAGAAAGAGGAGCAAGAACGGGTAAAAATCCTCGTACAGGCGAAGCTATTAAGATTGCTGCTTCAAAGGTTCCTGCATTCAAGGCAGGCAAGGCTTTGAAGGATACTGTAAACAAGTAATTGTATACAAATCGGGAAGCTTCTTTCGGGAGGCTTCCTTTTTTAGGGGGATTTTTTATGCGGCTTGACAAATATTTGAAGGTATCGCGCCTTATAAAGCGGCGGACTGTTGCAAACGAGGCATGCGACGCACAGCGTATATCGGTGAACGGACGTGTGGTTAAGGCGTCCTATGATGTAAAGGAAGGGGACATTATCGAAATACGCATGGGAGTAAAGACCATGAAGGTAGAGGTTCTTCAGGTTCTGGAGCATGCACTGAAAAATGATGCGGGACTTATGTATAAGGTTCTGTAATAATAATATAGTCCTTTTCATAAGCTGTATAAAAGGAGTGTGTGCTTATGGAAACAGAGGCTATGAAAAGACAGCGGCTTACGCTTGAAAACAGGGCGGATTTTACTGTGGATAGCGTGGAAAATGTGGAGAGTTTTTCCGACATGGAAATTTTATTAAAGACAGGATTCGGCATGCTGAAGGTTTCGGGAAGCGGACTGAAGCTTGGCGACCTGTCGGTGGAAAACGGCAGCGTAACCTTGACCGGAAGAATAGACTGCCTTGAATTTTCCGCAGTCAGGGAAAAACAGAGCTTCTTTAAAGGATTGTTCAAATGATAGACTCGGCAGGTCATGAGCTTGCTATGTTCATTATGTCGGTTATAATGGGCGCCATGGGAATTGTTATTTACGATATCGTAAGAAGTCTGCGCAGAGGAAGAACGCCGAACATCTTTTTCGATTTGCTGCTGTGGGCGGCAGAGGGAGGCTTTGCGCTCTTTTGGTGGAACGAATATCTCGGCGGTGTAATACGCTGGTATATGATTTTAGGCTGTGTTTTGGGGGCTGTGCTGTGCTTTTTTCTTGTCAGTCCGTGGCTTTTTGCGAGTCTTGACTTTTCTGTAAAAAAAATTTATTCTTTTTTTAATATAATTTTAAAATTTCTCTTGACAGCGGCGAAATTTTTCGGTAAAATATTCTTATATATTAAGAATACTTGCGGATTAAAATATTATAAAAAGGTTGATGAAGGTAATAATGAAAAAAAAGCCTAAATTCAGAATAAATCTCATAACGGGAATTGTGTTCATTACGGTTATCGCCTCGGTAGTAATGGTGATTAAGGGGATTATGATACAGCCTGTTATAGCCGCGAATAATCAGAAGGCGGCGCAGATAACCGAAGATATCGATTATGAAAATCAGCGCATTAAAGAAATCGATGATGTAATGCAAAAAGCCGGAACGGATGAATACATAGAAAAAGTAGCAAGAGAAAAGCTGGGTATGATAAAGGCAGACGAAATTGTTTTTATTGATATATCCGGACAATAACTTACAGGGGGATTTTCTTTATTATGGCACTGGAAATCGGCAGTATAGCTGAAGGCTGTGTAACCGGAGTGATGCCTTTCGGGGCATTTGTTTCGCTGCCCGACAATAAGTCGGGGCTTGTTCACATATCGGAAATAACCAACGAATATGTGGAAAATATCAATGATTACATAAAACAGGGCGATACCGTAAAGGTTAAGGTTATCGGTATTGACAAATCGGGGAAAATCAGCCTTTCCATAAAAAAAGCACTCAGGGAGGAGCGAGCAAAGCCGGTTGCCTCCGCACACGTACGTCCTGCCGATATCGACTGGAGTGTAAAAAACGATGAAGAGCTGTCCTTTGAGGATAAGCTGTCGCGTTTTAAGAAGGATTCTGATGAACGAATGCTTGCACTAAAGCGTTCCAATGACTCAAAACGCTCCGGCGGTTATCATCGCGGCGGCGGAAATACATACTGATTAGTGTGAAGGGGGCTTAAAACCCCCTTTTTATAATATTTACTAAAAGAGGAGTCTGAAAAATGAAACTTCAATATCTTGGAACAGCAGCCGCAGAGGGCGTTCCGGGTATGTTCTGTACTTGCGACGTATGCAGAAAAAGCATGAGTGCCGGGGGAAGAAATATCCGCACGCGTTCTCAGAGCATTATCGACAAAAAACTCCTGATAGATTTCCCTGCCGACACCTACTGGCATATGATGATTCACGGCATACCGCTTTCCGATATTCATACCTGCCTTATTACTCACAGTCATTCCGACCATTTGTATCCGGCGGATCTTGAAATGCGCTCGAAGGGTATGGCACCGATAATGCATGAGGAAAAACCGATAGTATTTTATGCTGATGAATCCGGGTATAATATGATTATGAAGACAATAGAAAAATTCGGACTTGATAAACAAGGGCGTGTGTTGTGCGAAAAAATCAGTCCGTTTGAGCCTTTTGAGGCAGAGGGATACTGTATTATTCCGCTAAGGGCAAGCCATGATCCTGCGTCAACTCCTGTTATTTTTATAATTGAAAAGGACGGAAAAAGGATTTTATACGCCAATGATACCGGTATGTTTTCGGCTGAGACATGGGATTATCTGAAAAACTACGGCAAACATATGGATTTAATAAGCCTTGACTGTACCATGATAAACGGGGACAGCTATTGGGGACATTTAAACTTTGACGACTGCATTAAAACCAGGGACATGCTTCGTGAAATGGGAATGGTGGATAATGAAACGGTGTGTGTTCTGAATCATTTTTCGCATAATGGCGGTCTTACCTATGACGAGCTCTGTGAAAAGGCTGAAAAACAAGGGTTTTTGACCTCGTATGACGGTATGAAAATAGAAATATAGCAGATATGTGGCAAATACGTGGCGCATCTCACAGTTTTTCGCTTGCGGTGCCGGTAGGAAATGTACCGGATTTTATCTTGAGAACGTATATGGAAAATCTCTTATTCCTTTTTATGAGGATAAGAGAGAATATTACTATTTGTGCCGCCTAAGGGCGGCGGAACGGAGATTTTTATGGATAATAAGCTTAATTTAACATTACTGACAGATTTTTATGAGTTTACCATGTCGGGCGGTTTCTTTGAAGAGGGAGTCGGAGACAGGATTGCATATTTTGATATGTTTTTCCGTACCATTCCCGATGATGGCGGATTTGCGATAATGGCGGGCGTTGAGCAGCTTATTGATTATCTCAAAAATTTAAATTTTAACGACGAGGATATCGAATATCTGCGCAGCAAAGATTTGTTCAGTGAGGAGTATCTTGAATATCTTCGCAATTTTGAATTTAAGTGCGACGTATGGGCGATTCCTGAAGGAACGCCGATTTTTCCGCATGAGCCGATAGTGACGGTAAGAGGCCCGATTGTGCAGGCACAGTTTGTGGAAACCATGATTTTGCTGACGATAAATCATCAAAGTCTGATTGCCACCAAGGCGAACAGAATTGTACGCGCTGCTGACGGCAGACCGGTTATGGAATTTGGTTCGCGCCGTGCCCAGGGACCGGACGCCGCTATTTTAGGCGCCCGAGCCGCATACATCGGCGGCTGCTGCGGTACGGCATGCGCTATTGCCGACAGGGAGTACGGAGTACCTGCATTGGGAACTATGGCGCACAGCTGGGTTCAGCTGTTTGACAGCGAATATGAAGCGTTTGCGGCATATGCCCGTCAGTATCCCGACAGCTGTACCTTGCTGATAGATACCTACAATGTCTTAAAATCCGGACTACCCAACGCGATTAAAGTTTTTGACGAGGTTTTAAAGCCTATGGGCAAGCGCCCCAAGGGCGTTAGAATTGATTCGGGAGATATAACATATCTGTCCAAGAAATGCCGGAAAATACTGGACAACGCAGGCTACGGCGATTGCGGCATTTGCGCCTCCAATTCTCTTGACGAATACATTATCCGTGATACGCTTATGCAGGGAGCGAAAATTGATTCCTTCGGCGTGGGCGAGCGTTTGATAACATCAAAGGCGTCGCCGATTTTTGGAGGTGTGTATAAGCTTGCCGCCGTCGAGGATGACGGAGGGAATATAATCCCTAAAATAAAAGTTTCGGAAAACGTGGCAAAAATCACTACACCGGGCTTTAAACAGGTGTACAGGCTTTATGCAAAGGATACCGGAGCGGCAATTGCGGACGTGGTTACCCTTGCCGACGAGGTTATTGATAACAGCGAGCCCTATGAGCTTTTTGACCCGGAGCACACATGGAAGAAGAAAACGGTTACCGATTTTTATGTGCGGCCGCTTTTAAAGAAAATCTTTGACGGCGGAAAATGTGTGTATGAAAATCCGGATATTCATGTTCTGCAGGAATACTGCCGTCTTGAAATAGAAAAGCTGTGGGACGAGGTAAAGCGTTTTGAAAATCCGCACAGCTATTACGTGGATTTATCAAAGCCACTTTGGAAGATGAAATACGAACTTTTGGAGAAATATCAGTAATGGATACTGTGATAATAAGGGAGATAAACGAAGCTAATTTAGCCAAAGCCGGGGAGACAATCCGAGGCGGCGGAATTGTCGCGTTCCCTACAGAAACCGTGTACGGTCTGGGCGCCAGCGCTTATGACGCCGAAGCGGTAAAAAAAATATACCGTGCAAAGGGCAGACCGTCGGATAATCCGCTCATCGTGCATCTGTCCGACGTATCCCAGGTGGAAAAGGCTGCAAGAGAAATACCGGAAACGGCTCAGAAGCTTTTTGACAGCTTTGCACCGGGACCCTTTACCGTTATCTTAAAAAAACAGCCGGATATAGACGATATTGTGACTGCGGGACTGGATACGGTGGGCGTGCGAATTCCATCAGACCCCACTGCAAGAGCCTTTATAAAAGCGGCGGGAGTGCCGATTGCGGCGCCCAGCGCAAATATTTCCGGAAAGCCCAGCCCCACCTGTGCAGAGCATGTTCTGCACGACATGACGGGCAGAGCCGATGCCATAATATGCGGCGGAAATGCCAAGGTAGGCGTGGAATCTACGATAATTGACTGCACGGGAGAAATTCCAACCATACTAAGACCGGGCGGAATAACGCTGGAGGACGTCATTTCGGTGTGCGGAAAAGGTCAGCTTGACAAGCATGTTTTAAGTTCGGTTTCGGCAAACGAACAGCCTAAGTGTCCCGGGATGAAGTATAAGCATTACGCTCCGGACGCCGACGTTACCGTCGTGGAGGGAGAAAAATCCCATACCGAACGCATTATTTCGGACATGGTTCAGGAATATAAAAGGAAAGGCAATACCGTTGGTGTGCTGGCAATGTCGGACATTGATTTCGGCGCGGATTTGCAGATTTCCTCGGGAAAAAACAATAAGGAGTTTGCCGAACGTCTGTTCGGCGCATTGAGAAAATTTGACGACCGTGGCATTGATGTTGTTTTTGCACAGTTCTGCATGGAGGACAGCTATGGGCTGGCGGTAAAAAACCGGCTTTATAAGTCGGCGGGAAATAAGATTATATATACGGAGAAAAAATAAATGAATGTGCTTTTTGTTTGTACTGGAAATACCTGCCGCTCACCTATGGCGGCGGCTCTGTTTAATAAAATAGCTGTTGAGAGAAATCTTGACGTGCGTATTGAATCGGCGGGACTGTTTGCAGTCGAGGGCGAGCCGGCGTCAAGCGAGGCGGTGATTGCCATGAAGAAATACGGCATTGACCTTTTGGGACATCACGCACAGCCTATAAATACCGAGCTTTTGGAAAAGAGCGATTTAATTTTGACAATGACTGCGGCGCACAAAATGGTACTTGAGCCGTCGGCGCAGGGAAAGACCTTTACGCTGTGTGAATATGCAGGTATTGACGGGGATATAGACGACCCCTACGGCGGCGACGCCGAGGAATACGAGAATTGTGCGCAGCAGCTGTATGCCGCACTTGAAAGGGTGGCGGACAAGATTGAGGCTGGAAAGAATAACGCCTGAGGACTGCGCCGAGCTGGCGGAGCTGGATAAACGGTGTTTTGCCGTACCGTGGTCGGAAAAATCCTTCCGTGAGGAAACGGAAAACAGCCTTGCGACATATGTTCTTGCAAAGGAAGACGGCAAAATTATCGGGTACTGCGGCTTTTGGAAGGTTTACGGCGAAGTGCAGGTGACAAATATCGCGGTTTTGCCGGAATACCGGCACAGAGGAGTTGCCTCTGCCCTGATTGACGAAATGCTTGCGCAATGTGAGGGCGAAGAACAGTTTGTCCTGGAGGTGCGTGCGTCGAACAGCGCCGCCGTAAGCCTGTACGAAAAGTACGGATTTAAAAGGGCAGGGGTTCGCAGACATTTTTACCGCTCACCCGATGAGGACGGAATTGTAATGATACGGAGAGAAAATTAATGGACAGATATATTCTTGGTATAGAAAGCTCCTGCGACGAAACGGCGGCAAGCGTCGTTCGAAACGGCAGAGAGGTCCTGTCAAACGTTATCAACACGCAAATAGATTTGCATAAGGTATATGGCGGAGTTGTGCCGGAAATTGCGTCGAGAAAGCATATCGAAAATATCGATGCGGTTATTGACGAGGCGCTGTCCGAGGCAAAAATGGAGCTTTCCGACATGGATGCGATAGCCGTAACCTACGGACCGGGACTTGTGGGAGCGCTTCTTGTGGGGGTTTCGTCCGCAAAGGCGATTGCATATGCGGCTAATAAGCCGCTTGTACCGGTAAATCACATTAGAGGACATATAAGCGCTAATTTTATTGCTCACCCGGATTTGAAGCCACCATTTGTATGTCTGGTGGCGTCAGGCGGGCACAGTCATATAGTGAACGTTAAGGACTATACCTCCTTTGCGGTTCTCGGAAGAACCCGTGATGACGCCGCAGGGGAGGCGTTTGACAAAATTGCCCGTGTTTTGGGACTGGGCTATCCCGGCGGACCGCTTATTGATAAGCTGGCGAAGAAAGGAAATCCCAAGGCAATTGAGTTTCCACGGGTAAAAATGGACGGAAATTCTCTGGATTTCAGCTTTTCCGGGGTAAAGACGGCGGTTATCAATTATATACACAAAGCGGAGCAAAGGGGCGAGGAAATAAACGCAGCCGATGTTGCGGCAAGCTTTCAGGAGGCAGTTACCGACGCTTTATGCGGACATACCATTGAGGGCGCTTTGCGCTGCGGAGTAAAGACGGTGGCTGTTGCCGGCGGTGTAGCGGCAAATTCACAGCTGCGTGAAAAAATGACCGAAATGTGTAAAAAGAATGGTATGGAGGCTGTTTATCCTCCGCCGATTTTATGCACCGACAATGCGGCAATGATTGCCTGTGCGGGCTATTTCGGCTTTGAAAAGGGCGACAGAGCCGGACTGGATTTGAATGCCGTGCCCAATCTGCCGTTGGAATAGAAAATCATAAATGCAATTAACGGAGATAATATATGCAGGATAAAATAAGAAATTTTTGTATAATAGCGCACATTGACCACGGAAAATCCACCCTGGCGGACAGGCTGCTGGAAATTACGGGGGAGGTAAACCAGCGCGACATGGAGGAGCAGCTCCTTGACGATATGGATTTGGAGCGTGAACGCGGAATCACCATCAAGGCTCATGCCGTCAAACTGAAGTATACGGCAGAGGATGGAGAAGAGTACATTCTTAATCTGATTGATACACCGGGACACGTGGATTTCAATTACGAAGTATCGCGGAGTCTTGCGGCATGCGAGGGCGCAATACTCATAGTGGATGCGTCCCAGGGAATTGAAGCGCAGACTCTTGCGAACACCTATCTTGCGGTGGAACACAACCTGGAGATTGTGCCGGTTATAAACAAAATTGACCTTCCAAGCGCCAACCCGGACAACGCGGTAAAGGAGATTGAGGATATTATCGGAATACCGGCGGAGGACGCACCACGCATTTCCGCAAAAACGGGACTGAACGTCGAAGAGGTTCTGAAGGCAATTGTGGAAAAAATTCCGGCGCCTCAGGGCGATGAAAACGCACCGCTGAAATGTTTGATATTCGATTCATATTACGACAGCTATAAAGGCGTAATAGTCTATGTTCGTGTTAAGGACGGCAGGCTTGCGGCGGGAGAACGTATCCGGATGATGGCAACAGGAGCGGAATTTGACGTAGTGGAGGTCGGCTCCATGCACCCAAGCGGCTTACGAGCATGTAAAGAGCTTTCGGCAGGCGATGTTGGCTACATTGCGGCGAGCATAAAATCAATTCAGGATACCCGTGTAGGCGATACGGTTACAAAATGTGACAATCCTGCAAGCGAACCCCTTCCGGGATACAAAAAGGTTAACCCCATGGTGTACTGCGGTATTTATCCGGCGGACGGAGCTCAGTATGAGGACCTAAAAGAGGCGCTTGCCAAGCTCCAGCTTAATGATGCGTCGCTCATGTTTGAGCCGGAAACATCAATTGCGCTGGGGTTCGGATTCCGATGCGGCTTTTTGGGGCTTTTGCATATGGAAATCATTCAGGAGCGACTGGAACGAGAATATAATCTTGACTTGGTGACAACTGCACCGAGCGTTATTTATAAAGTGAAAAAAACCGACGGCGAAACGGTCATGGTATCAAATCCGGCAAACCTTCCTTCTCCTGCGGAAATTGAATACATGGAAGAGCCGATGGTAAGAGCGGATATAATGGTTCCGGTAGATTTTGTGGGCAACGTTATGGAGCTTTGCCAGGAGCGCCGCGGAATTTTTAAGAATATGACGTATATTGAAACTACCCGTGCGCAGATTCATTATGAGCTTCCGCTTAACGAAATAATTTATGATTTCTTTGATGCGCTTAAGTCCCGTACCAAGGGCTATGCTTCGTTCGATTATGAATTGCAGGAATATATGCGCTCCGACCTGGTAAAGCTGGATATGCTTTTGAACGGCGAGCAGGTGGACGCGCTCTCCTTCATAGTGCATAAGGACAGCGCTTATTCAAGAGGGCGGCGTATGGCGGAAAAGCTTAAGGAGGCAATTCCTCGCCAGCTGTTTGAGGTGCCTATTCAAGCCGCAATCGGCTCAAAAATTATAGCGCGCGAGACGGTAAAGGCAATGCGCAAGGACGTTCTTGCAAAATGCTACGGCGGCGATATTACCCGTAAGAAAAAGCTTCTGGAAAAACAGAAGGAGGGAAAAAAGCGCATGCGTCAGGTGGGCAGCGTCGAAATCCCGCAGGAGGCATTTATGTCGGTTTTAAAACTGGATTAACGATTTTAAGGAAAATTTTTTCTAAAAAACAGCGGATATTCCTTCCCGGTACAAGTTCGGGGAGGGTATCATGGCTGTTTTTTTGTGCCTTGCTATTCTCGGAGGAGACCGGTCTGAAGGAAACCTTCATTATAAACGTAAAAGGCATGACCGATCGGCTGATAAATTACCAAAACTTACAGCTTGAAATTTGCTTCGGCGTAGTGTATTATATAAATCGTGGTTGACAGATAATTATGAAAATAAAAGAAACAGACATTTTTAAGCCGTTTTGTAAAAATTTTCATTAATATTATGTAAACCTCATTGGTAGTATAGAGAATACCGTAAAGGTGTTCGAAGAGTAAAAGGAGGACAAACAATGAAAGGTTCAAACAAATTTTTTGCAGGACTTTTAACAGCGTCAATGGCACTCAGTTCATTGTGCGCAGTATCCTTTGCTTCACCGGGCGTCCCCGTGGACGTAGAGGGTACAAGATTTGAAGAGCCGATACAGATTTTGCAGGCTCTTGAAATCATGATTGGCGACGGCGACGGAAAGTTCAGACCGGACGACACAATCAAACGTTCCGAGGTTGCAAAAATAGGCGTTCTTGCTTTGGGACTCGGCGGAGCTGCTGAGTCGGCTAAGGGTAACTCGATTTATTCCGACGTATCTTTAGACCACTGGGCAAACGGCTATATCAACGTAGCAACTGCGCAGGGACTTATTGTAGGTTACGAGGACGGCACCTTTAAGCCCGACCAGGAAATCACATATGCCGAGGCAATGACAATTTTGGTTCGTGCAATGGGTTACGAAGTATATGCTCAGTCAAAGGGCGGCTATCCCCAGGGATATATTGTGGCAGGCTCAAACAACGGACTGACAAAGAACGTTCAGGGTTCAAATGCGCAGCCTATTTCAAGAGGTAACGTAGCGTATATGACGGTTAACGCTCTTAACGCGAAAATGATGGAGCAGACAGGCTTCGGCGCAGACGCAACATGGGAAGTTACCGACAAAACACTGTTAAAGGACGTTCTTGACGTAACAAAGGCGCAGGGTCAGATTTCAGCTATCGAAAATACGGCTCTTACAGGTTCTTCAAGCCTTAAGGCAGGCCAGATTAAGATAGATGATACAATCTATGACACCGTATACAACATGAACAATCTTTTGGGTTATAACGTAACCTATTATGTAAGAGAGAACGATAAGGGCGACGAAGAAGTAATCCTTGCTCTCCCCGACGATAACAAGAATTCAACATTTAAAATTGAGTCGGACCTTATGGCGGAAATTACCGACAGAGGCGCATATAAGGCTATAACCTACTACAAAACGGAAAATGCAACAGCAACATCATATGTAACTCTTGACAATGACGCAACTCTTATCTACAACGGTAAATTTGAGTCGCTTGACTATGATTTGGTTGATATTTCGGAAAGCTCCGGTTATGTAACACTGCTTGACACCGATAACAACGGCAGGTATGACATTATATTTGTAACGGAATAC
>JAQXUJ010000210.1 GCA_029219925.1 Clostridiales bacterium
ATAACATCGCGTATATCGTTTCCGCTCACCGCTGTCAGCACCAGTCCGTCCGCGTTATTGGGAAGCCCTAAGAAAAACACATTCGGATCATGCGTTTCTTCAAACATATTCTTCGTGTCACGGTTTGCAACCGCGCGGCAGATACCGCGGCTTTCGGCGACGCGCCGTCCGAACAGTATTTGAAGCTCGCCGCAGCTTATGTTTGACGATATAATCCCCACCATGTTATTCCGCTCGGAAAGTGCCATAGCAAGATTTGTACAAAGCGTCGTTTTGCCGCTTCCAGGAGAACCCCAGACGGTCAATATTTTCGAGTTCATTGTGCGCTCCCCCTCCTTTCAAGTATCAGATGCAGCTTTCCGGCATACTCGGCATACACCAGCTTTTGCGCCTGCTGCTCGGTCGCGGCCAGTGTTACTGTTGCCGCAATTTTGTCTGATTTATCGCCTGCATCCGCCGTCTGCTCTGCGTCTGCATTTTCCACCGAATATATCTCTAAATCCCTGAGTTCATCAAAGGCGGTCACCTTTTTATCCTCATAACACATAACCGCTACTCTGTCGCCCGGCTTGATATGGTTCCCTACTCCTGCCGCAACAGTTGATACCGATACGGTAACAAGACGTCTGCCCTCAGCTGCGATGGTATCAAGCTTTCTGTCCGCAGCGGTTTCGGACAGCTTAAAGTCTAAGATCGGCTCTCCTGCATAAATATCGCAGGCCGCAAACCTGTCAAGCACAGCCGATCTATCCTTTACGGCTGTTTCCGAAAGTCCGAACGCGCCTACCTCCTTTTCGGCAAGTAAATCTTCAGTCATCTTTGTTCCTGCCGTAATATCCCTTGTTGAAACAACCACCTTTGCAGTCGCGCCCTTGCTTTTATTGATACCGGGCAGGACCCCGAACGAAATGACGGCGGCAAGCAGGATACAGCCGCCGCCGATTATAATCCTGTTATTTCCTATTTTCAAGGCTTAATCGCACCTCCTGAATGTTTCTAAAATCAGCTCGCTAAAATCGTCGTTTCTGTCAAATACATTAAGATGCGGATACCGCGCCTTAAAGCGTTTGGAGTTTGACGCTGTGAGGAATATGTACGACAGGTCAAGAAGCTTTTGCCATTCGCTGTCCTCCGCAAAGAATGCAAGCTTTTCGATATTCCAGCTGTCACAGAACCCGAAAATGAGCTTTATATCACATCCGGGTATCTGCCGTATATATTCCGCCGAGGACCCGGCAGATATTCTGAACCGTTTCCCGTCAGACGATATTTCATACGGTGTTCCGAAGTCTGCAACCGTCAGGCTGTATTTCTCTTTCAGAAGCTCCAATGACGGCGCGTCGGAGCATATATCCACATTTTTGACCTTGGCAAGCCTTAAGCTGTCCGAGCCCGAACAATCGGCAAGGCACACCGAATAATCGTGAACGGCAAAATATTTTGCAAGTGATATTGCCGCCGTTGTTGCACCTGCGCCGCTATCAGCGTTAAATACTGCAATTGTGTAATGTCCCTGCGGTTTTGAGTAGGACTCTCTTGCCGCTTCCTGCTGCTCTTCGGAAAATCCGCTGTTCTTTCGTTTGGGCTGCAGCTTGCCTTGTTTTACCAATGCGATTAAATCCTCTGTGTCAAAGCCGTTATCGTCAAATATGACGTCCACCGCAAGCTCTCGCAGCATATTCATCGTTCCTGAAAGATATTCGTTCTTTCTGCCGTTTAGGATAAGGATAATGCGCATTTTCGGCTCTATGCTCCGTATAAACGCCACCGTATCCGAAAGCTTATCCATACTCACCGCTTTTTCGTACATTATTACAACATCAATACCGGTGGGATCATGTTCTAAAAGGCTCATAAGCTGAACGGCTGTTGTCATGTTCTTTTCCATAAAGGTGATATCGCTTTTCACAAACGCACGCTTTAGGGCATGCTGCAGGTCGGTTTCACCGAATACCGTTACTACTCCTATCATATATCAATCCTCCGTTTTGTTAGTTTCTTGTCTTGAGTCGCACCCGGATACCTCCCGATACCGTCTCGCCGCTGACTGATTCAAGCATCGGCTTTATGAATATACAGCACTCATCACTCCATTGTTCCTTCGGCGAAACGGTCACAATATTATCCTTTACTGTAACTGCTATAGGGATATCCACTCCGTTTCCGTCCGGTGCGGTATTTGCAAACAGATTGTTCTGTGCCGATTCCATGCTTACAAGGTTGTCAAATTTCAGCCTTACCGCCCCTGTTTTTGACAGATTAAACAGTGCGCCCTGTTCCTTAAAATGAACACTTGAATACCTGCATTCGAACTCATACATAGCCGATACCCTGCGATCCTCCGAATACACTCGTACCGTTATTTTTCCTTTATCGTTAAGAGTCAGTCTGCCGCTTTGGTCTATTAAGGCTCCGCCGGTGACCGTCCAGTAAATTTCTCTTTGGCTTGTGTTCTCGGGGTAAAAGCTGCATTCTAAGCGGATTGTACTGCCCGTTTCAAGCACAGCGTCCTCCGGCAGCTTTATTGTCAGCTTCTCCGGATACATAACGAACTTTGTGACCTTCACAATCACCGTGTCCGTCTTAAAGGTATTCACCCTTGATGTTGCCGTGATTTTGCAGGTGCCCTCCTTATTTGCCGTCACAACGCCGTTTTCATCAACGCTTGCTATGTCCCTGTCGTCACTTCTCCATCTTACCTTTGCACTCTCGGTCTGCGGATAGCTTTTTGCCGCAAGCGTCAGCTTTTCGCCTGCCATGATTTCCAACGGCTCATTTACTACCTCTGTGTCTTTGGTGATCGCAATATTTTTAAGATTTGAGCTATATTCGTACTCGTCATCGGTACCGCTTACACGAACCCATACATAATCATATTTATTTCCGTCTTCCGAGGTGATTTTTACCCTTGTACTGCCGACGCTCTTCCCCAAAACCGTTCCGTTTTTATCAACTGCGGCAATATTGGGATTTATTGATTCAAACTCCACCCTTTTATTGTCCGCATCAGCCGGTATCACCTTATAGGACAGTTCAAACTCCTGGCCCACATCAATCTTAATGGACTCATCAAGCGCAATGATCTCCTTTACCGGAACAGTTTGCGCATCTGCCAAAGCGTCTGCTGTAAAAAAGAGTAAAGCTGCCAAAACCGTCATAAATATCCGTTTCACTCTAATCCACCCTTTCCCATACCGAGTTAATTGTTCCGTCTTTTAATATAAAGATTTTCATTGATATATCGGAATTTATCATACCGTCCAGTTCGAAAAACTTATTCATCAAGGCTATTCGTGCATGATACGGCACAATTTCCTTTGACATATTCTCAACCGCGCAGACCGCCTGCCAGTATGCGTCATCACTGTTTTGATACGTCTTTTTATACACGCTGTAGCCGCATGCAACTGTTATATTCCGGTATATACTGAAAATACACAGCGGTTCAAACTCTGCCGTATATCCGCCAAGACCGCCCAAAGCCTTAAACAGCTTCATTTTTTTCTTCAGTTCCACGCCGAAAATATTGTCAAAATCAAAATCGGACGCGCCCATGTCAAGCTCGGACACAGTAATCGGCGCAGACAGCTTTTCATAAAAAGCGTCCACAGCCGAAATGTCACAATCGGCATTCTCGGTCACGACATACTTATCCGAATACATGCCGACCAAATTCCTTGCATATGTTATGTCTCCGGCAATATCTGCGCCGATGCTCTCTAAGTACGACATATCCGGCGCGGCGTCCTCCAAGCCGAATGCACCTGCACTTGCCGGAAATATGGCAAGTGCAAGCAAAATTGAAATTAGTTTTTTCATTAGCTGCCTCCATTATTGAATGAATTTAAAAATATCAGTGTTGATTCCGCTGTTTGCCGTCCGGCGCGTGCCAATATAGTAGACATTTGCGGCTCGTGACTCCTCGGCAACAACACTCTCTCCGTCCTCACCTGCTTCTGTCGGTGTGCCTCCGGGCGTGTCCGCCGCTATGATATGCCTTGACGCGGTTGACGAGTTTCCGGCAATATCGGTATATACAGCCGTAACGGTCATTTTCTCCGCCGCAACCTTACCGGCATATGGGATGTACCCGTTTGTGCCGCCGCCTGCATCCTTCACCGTCTTATACTGCCGCTTGCACAGACTTAAAAGCTCCGGTAAATTAAGGCTCTGAGCCATTGTTTCCTCGGGATAGGCTATTTCTATAAATCCGTCCGATACTGAAATGACAGGACTTGGCGGTGCGCTACGTTTTATGACAATTGTGCCTATTGTTTCACCGACATGAGTCTTTACCTCTCGTCCGCCCTGTTTTACCTCGGTAATATCGGCAAGCACATCATACACACCATCCGGAAGCGCGGCGCCGTCTTTGGTATATTGGAGATCCAATACAATTTCTCTTTGCTCACTGCCGTCCGGAGGCGTCTGTACCGATATATTTGTAAACACGCTCTCATCATCTCGGTTTTTAAGGCAGATTTCGGTTTTAATTTCATCGTCCCGGTCCTTATCATAAAGCTCATACGAGAATTTTGTGTTATATGCTGTGGTCTTTATAACGAACAGCGTGCCGCTGCTGTAATAGATCGTGTGCCGATAAGAATCGAGCGGTTTCATTGCGCCCGATATGACAGACGGGTTATTGACCTTAACAGTAAGCTTTTCCTGCCGGGTATTTCCCGCATTGTCAGATGCTTTAAAATACACGTCATACACGCCGCCCTCCGAGATGGTTATGCCACCGGAATAGGTTTCCCATATCTGCGGCTGTGCGTCCTTTTCGCACACAGTATACAGTTTTTCTCTGATGCCGGAATTATCGCCTGCGCCGGGACTTGATTCGTTATCGGCAAATACTGCGTTTATATCAAGCGGTGCGTTCTGCCAACCGGACAGGTCTGATACCTGTATATCCGGCGCTTTTTTATCGAGCCACACCTCTTTTACCTGTGTATTCACATTTCCCTGACTGTTTGCTTTAACCGTATTATTAGTCCTGTCAAGCTCCTTAGCTCTGTCATACACTGATATGCTGTACCTGAGCTTACCTGTTTTGGTGTTTGTCACATCATGTGCAAACAGACAGCTTGGCTGTATGCTGCCGGGCGTTTCTCCGCCGTCCGATGCGCCGTTTAGTTTCACATCCATACTGCCTATGCCTGCCGTATTATCATCTGCACGCAGTATGATTTTCCTGCTTATATTCTGCCACGCGCTGTATTTTGTACTGTTTGGATTTTCTGTTTCCGGTATGAAATACATTCCCGGCGCATCGGAGTCAAGCGTCTGGTAAAAGGTATGTTCCGCAGTGTTTCCGCTTGAA
>JAQXUJ010000211.1 GCA_029219925.1 Clostridiales bacterium
GCAAACATAAGACCGGTAAAGACCATATATTTCGGTTTGATAATATCGCCTATAATTCCGTTAACAAGCTGTCCCAACGCATATACAATCATATATGTAGATGACATTGTGGCAATAAATTCCTTTGAAAAATCGCCCGTCTCCAGCATTTCCGGAGTCATCACGCTCAATATATTTCGCATGTAGTAGCTCATCATATAGGTTATAATGCACACCGAGCCTATTTTAAAGGCTTTCTTTAATTCATATTTGTCCTCTGTCGCAGTCATTTCTTCAGCTCCCCGATAATGTTATATTTTGCACCAGAATATTATATCACAGCACGGATTTAATGTCAATTATTAGTTGATTATATTCCTGTTTTGTTATATAATAATTTTGAAAGGAAAACTGCTATGGAAAATTTATCAGATAAATTATTAAAAGAGAAAAAAATACCCATGCATATGCCGGGACATAAGCGTAATATCGCTCTTTTCCCACATCTTGAAGGTATCTCGGCAGAGCAGGATATAACCGAAATAACCGGATTTGATAACCTGCACGGTGCCTGCGGTATATTAAAAAAATCCATGGACGCTGCAGCACAGCTGCGTGGTGTAAAAAGTGCATTATATCTCATCAACGGCTCTACCTGCGGGATTTTGGCGGCAGTAACCGCATGTGTTCCGTACGGCGGCAAGATAATTATGGCGCGCAACTGTCACAAATCTGTATACAACGCCGCCGGACTTGTCCGCGCAAATACCGTTTACCTCGTTCCCGACCATGAGCCGCTGACAGGAGGATATGGCTGTATTTCGCCGGAAACCGTTGAAAATGCCGTAAAGAAAAACACCGACGCATCGCTTATTGTTATAACAAGTCCGACATATGAGGGAATTGTAAGCGATATTTCCTCAATATCCCGTATTGCGCATATGGCAAATATTCCCGTTCTGGTGGATGCCGCTCACGGAGCTCACTTCGGCTTCGGTAATTTCCCTCAAAGCGCATCGGCATGCGGTGCGGATATAAGTGTTGAAAGCCTTCACAAAACCCTATCTTCCCTTACGCAAACGTCAGTCTGCTATATTTCCGGCAATATTGTAAGCCCTGACTTGATTGCTGAAAAGCTTGCGGTTTTTGAGTCCAGCAGCCCCTCATACCTGCTGCTTGCCTCCATTGACGGCTGCATAAATCAGCTTCGAAAAGAGTCCGACCGACTCTTTTCCTCATGGCAGTCTGCACTAAAGCGTTTTTACATCAAGGCTCAGAATTTTAAGAACATCCACCTTCTTGACAACACGGACGGCAGATTTTTTGACCTTGATGAAAGCAAAATTGTAATTTTCGCCGAAAATATTTCGGGAAAAACAATGTTTTCTCGCCTTTACGAGTACGGAATTGAATGCGAAATGGCAGCTCCGGGCTATACGTTGGCAATGACGGGAATCGGCGACACCGATAAATCTTTGTCCATACTTTTTAATGCGCTCATGGAAATTGACAGAGAAATCCCGGCTCTCCCGAAAAATTTTACTTCCTTTCCCTTATATCCGCCCCTTCCGCCGCGTGAACTTTTACCGTGGGAAAACTCCGGGCGTCCCTGCGAAGCCGTAGACATCCGCCGGGCTGTAGGGAGAATATCGGCTGAGTCTATTTGGGCGTATCCTCCGGGCATACCAATTCTCGTACCCGGGGAAAAAATTTCTTCAGATGCCGCCGATGTTATGAACTCCTATTCACGCTGCGGTATTGAACTGTCGTCCGCAGAAAAAGATAAAATACTTGTCATTAAATAACGCATTTTACTTGACAATCTAAGGAAAAAATTATATAATATAACTGATGTATATCAGAAAAAGGAGTTTTTTTAATGAATAGAATTACAACACTTAATACAAGAAATCTGACAAACTGTGAAGGCGGCTGCGGCGAGTGCCAGACATCATGCCAATCTGCCTGCAAGACTTCCTGCGGCGTTGCTAATCAGCCCTGCGAAGCTTCTTCCAGAATTGTTACGCTGAACACAAGAAATCTGACAAACTGCGAAGGCGGCTGCGGCGAGTGCCAGACATCATGCCAATCTGCCTGCAAGACTTCCTGCGGCGTTGCTAATCAGCCCTGCGAAAGCAGATAAATTCATTATTTAAAGGTTTTGGGGGTGTTGCGTTAATGCAATCACCCCTTTTTAATGCTTTTTCGGCGCAAAAGCGGAGCACATTAGATTTTATGCTCCTTTTGCCCAATCTCTATACTTATGAGAGGATTGTTTTATGATACACCAATATAAACAAAACGGATATAACATAGTAATTGACGCATTAAGCGGTTCGGTACACTGTGTTGATGACATAGCCTACGATATTATCGCCATGTACCAAGATGCTCCCCATGAAGTAATTATTAAAAAAATACATGAAAAATACCGTCATATAACAGATGATGATATTCTGGTTTATTTTTCAGATATTGAGGCCTTGAAAGAGTCCGGGCAGCTGTTTTGCGAGGATATTTATGAGGATAAGGCGGAAATTTTAAAAAATAAAAATAACGTTGTAAAGGCTCTGTGTCTTCATGTTGCACACACATGTAACCTGAATTGCTCCTACTGCTTTGCCGGTCAGGGAAAATATCAGGGGGACAGAGCGCTTATGAGCTTTGAAGTGGGCAAACAAGCACTTGACTTTCTTGTAGCCTCGTCGGGAAGCCGCACTAATCTTGAGGTTGACTTTTTCGGCGGAGAACCCCTTATGAACTGGGATGTCGTGAAACAGCTTGTTGCGTACGGGCGAAGCATTGAAAAAGAACATGGGAAGAATTTTCGATTCACTCTCACCACCAACGGCATGCTCCTTGATGACGAAGTAACGGAATTCTGTAACCGTGAAATGCAGAATGTTGTCCTCAGCCTTGACGGCAGAAAAGAAGTCCATGACCGATTGCGCAAGGATTACTCCGGTAAAGGCAGCTATGACATTATCGTACCTAAATTTCAGGAATTTGTACAAAAACGCGGCGATAAAAGCTACTATGTCCGCGGAACATATACCCACAATAACGTTGACTTTACCGAGGATATTTTCCATATGGCAGACCTTGGTTTTACCGAACTGAGCATGGAGCCTGTAGTTTGCTCGCCGGACGACCCGTATGCCCTTACGAAGGATGATTTACCAAAGCTTTTCAAACAGTATGAAATCCTTGCTGACGAAATGATAAAGCGCGATGAGGAGGGACGCGGCTTTAACTTCTACCACTACATGATAGACCTGCAAAATGGTCCGTGTATCTATAAGCGCATTTCCGGCTGTGGTTCCGGAACGGAATATCTGGCGGTAACGCCCTGGGGAGACCTGTATCCATGTCATCAATTTGTAGGCGACGAGGGCTACTGTATGGGTAACGTCCGGGAGGGTGTAACAAACACTGCTCTTCGCGAAAAATTCAAAAAATGCAACGTGTATTCCCGACCGGAATGTAAGGATTGCTGGGCAAAGCTCTACTGCTCCGGCGGCTGCGCCGCAAACGCTTACCACGCTGCCGGCGACATTAACGGCATATATGAATACGGCTGTGAATTATTTAAAAAACGTATGGAATGTGCCTTTATGATTCAGGTTCACAAAGCCATAAAAAACAAAAAATTTTGATAAATAACGGCGTTTAAAGCGTCATAAAGAAAATGCATACACTTTGGGCATATAACTGTGTTTGTTCATAAATTTCAGCTGCTCAGGAAAAACTGACAAAATAGCAAATCCCGGCGGAACCACGATATACCGTGATTTTGCCGGGATTTTTCGTACAACATATTCCCTATCCGTTAATATAATCCTGCCGCTCCTTCCACGAACAATTCTTACAGGTCACACAGCGTCCGGCAATAATCTCCGAACGGTATTTTTCACTGATTTCATTGAAAAATATACTTTCAAGTGTATTTTCCTTCACGTTTCCTGCAGAAAAATCATAAAAATCGGTACAATACAGCACGTTGCCGTTCCATGCAATGTGCGCATGCCTGAAGGGCGACATACAGTGACCGGTTTGCTCTCTGTTATGTCTTTTACATGAAATTTTAAAACTGTATTTTTCGGTATCCATATCCGCTATCAGCGCTTCGGTATCAAATATATCCAGCTCATTATTCTCCCATGAACGTATTTCGGCAGCGGTAATTCCGAATACCGATTTCATCCATTCTGCATAAGCTTCCGTTTCCTCCGAAGTCAGTCCTATCATATCCTGCAAATAAAGCTCGCTTATTCCCAAAGAATCAAGAGAGTCAAGAAATTCACTAAGACGCGGTATCAATTTTGAAGTAACAACCGACATGACTATAATTTTACAGCCTGAAAGAGCTTTTAAATTACGGGTGACGGTGTCAAATACTCCCTCTCCCCGAATTCCGTCATGAATGTCACGGGGTCCGTCAATAGATACATACAGGTTACTGATGCATCTCTCAATTACATCCTTATGCGCCGCAATCATTGTGCCATTAGTAACCATTCCCAGACGGAAACCCTTCTTCTTCAGATACTCCGCAAGCTCATCAAAATAAGGTGAATACAGCGGCTCACCGCCCCATAGCATTATAAACGGCGATATTCCGGTTCTGCCGCGGTAATCCACCAGTTCCTCCGCAATACGCTTCCAATCGGACAGCTCCATCGGCTCGCCCTTGTCGTCCGAGAAAAAGCCCTTCTTCCCCCATTGTCCGCAAAACCAACAGCGCAGGTTGCAATTTTTAGTTAACTGAAAATGTACCATTTCTATGCGCTTTTCCGGCATAAATTTCCCATTGCCTTTCTGTCCGCAAGATTCCCTTCCCCACCGCATGCGAACCTGCGGCATCGTTATCTCAGAGTAATTTTTGTTTCAATATAATCCTCAGAATTTGTGCCTGCCATAATTCTGAAATCGCCCTTTTCCACAACATATTCAAGGCTTCTGTTATGGAACCCAAGGGTATTTGTATCCAGCTCGATTTCTACCGTTTGCATTTCACCGGCAGGAATCAAAACCTTTTTATATCTCTTTAGTTCCTTTTTCGGACGTGTGACCGACGCGACAACATCTCGTATGTATAGCTGCACTGTCTCCTCACCGTCACATTCGCCGGCATTTTTAACATTAACGCTTACGGTAATTTTATCTCCAATTTTTGGATTTGTATCCGATACCGTAATATTCGAATATTCGAAATTTGTATACGAAAGTCCGAATCCAAACGGGAACAAGGGCTTAATCGGCGCATCTATATATTTACTCGTCCAGAAAAATTCTTCAACAGGCGGTTTGCCCGTATTATTTTCATTATAGAACAACGGCGCCTGTCCAACCACTGTCGGGAAAGTATTTACAAGCTTTCCGCAAGGGTTGTATTCTCCTGACAGAATTGCCTTATACGCATTTCCTGCCTCACAGCCCAGTGCGCCCGAAAACAGCACTGCGTCAGACAGCCCGCACACCTCGGTAAGAACCAGCGGTCTGCCTCCGATTATTACGCTTACCAGTTTCTTTCCGCTGTTCTTCAGTTCCCTTATCAATTCAAGCTGTTCTTCCGGAATTACATTATTTGTCCGGCTTTTTCCTTCGCCCGTCATAGACGACGGCTCGCCTATAAAGGCAATAATTACGTCGAAATCGGCGCAATCCTCACTTGAGGACACAATGGGCATACCCAGAGCCTCCGCCGGAGTTACGGCGTCCTCCGCTTCACCAAGTCCCTGCCAACAGCCCAGCATTTCTCTTCCGTTATCTGCGAACGGGCCCGCAAGCGCCGCTCTTACGCCCTTATTTAAAGGCAGTGTTCCATCATTTTTCAATAAAACAATAGATTTTTTCGCAGATTCAAGCGCCAATGCCCGGCTTTCGGGCAAATTAACAGCCGCCTTCGCCTTCTCAATATCTTTATATGGATTTTGGAACAGTCCCAAATCATACTTCAGCTCCAGTACGCGACGAACAGCATTGTCAAGTGTTTCCTCCGAAACCTCTCCGTCCGCCACAAGCTGCTCCAGATTATCCTGAAAGGTGAAGATTCCGAAGCACATTTCAACGTCCAGACCTGCATTTATGGCGGTTTTTGCCGTATCACGGTCACTTTCAGTAAAGCCGTGAATTTTAATCTGGTCACAGGAGCCGGCGTCGGAAATAACCGCTCCGTTAAAGCCCAGTTTTCCTCGCAGTACATCGGTTAACAGGTATTTACTTCCCGTACAGGGTTCACCATTTAGATCGTGAAATGCCGACATTACCGTTCTTACGCCTGCGTCCACCGCTGACTTAAAGGGCGGAAGATATACATCAAATAAAGTCTGCTCCTACATATCGACTGTATTGTAGTCACGCCCGCCCATACACGCTCCGTAGCCTACAAAGTGCTTCGCACATGCTGCCAGGTGTTTTCCGTCCGATAAATCGTCGCCCTGAATACCTTTAACCCGTGCCGCCGCAAACTGTGAGGTCAAATATGTATCCTCACCGGCGCCTTCCACTCCACGTCCCCATCTTGGGTCGCGGGCAATATCTATCATGGGGGCATATATCCAATTTACGCCGTTTGCGGCCGCTTCCATAGCGGATACCTCCGCTGTTCTCCTTGCCAGCTCCGGCTCCCATGAAAAGCTTTCGGTCCATGGTACGGGAAAGGTCGTCCTGAAACCATGAATGACATCAAAACCCAAAAGCAGCGGAATCCCAAGCCGCGTCTCTTCAACAGCCGCCTTCTGCAATTCATTTGCCCTTTCCGCGTCGGCAATACCAAGAAAGGAGCCTATGCGCCCCTCTCTCAGTAAATCCCAGCCAACCTTATAATCATCATTATAGATAGAATTTCCGCACTGATTAAGCTGTCCAACCTTCTCGCGCACAGTCATTTTATCCATTAATTCCTTTATAAACTGCTGCTTGTTCATTAAATTATCCTTTCGCTTTAAACACCGGACATTATTCTCCAAAATATTCCATACCCATCAGCTTATCATCAATCGCTTTAATCTGCGTATGCATGAGATTGGGTGAATACAGCCCTTTCTTATCGGCAATACCGCCCTTTTCCATGGCAGCCTTTATTGCATCGTTCGCCTTATACATATCGTCCAGGCTTTCACGTACATTGAAACGTCCCGGTGATGTGGGAGCCGGCGGCCAGCGGCTGTCCGATACCCATGCGCTTGCAAGCGCCATCATTGCGTTGTTCAAGTCGGTATCCAGCGTATCAAGGGTTTCACCCAATTTTTCGGCAACAGCCTTGATTCCGTTCAGTATTGACAGGCATACCGGATCCATAATTCTTGAATATTCGGTGTTAGCCCAAGCCTTTGCGGTTCCGCCATGCCATGCAACGCCGTTTTCTATGCAGTCAACATAATCATTTTCAATGACGTTGCCTTCAGCAATAACCTCGCTGGGTGTTGCGTACTCGTATCCTGCTTCCTTCGCAGCGTCCAAAATTTCCTTAAAGCGAACTACGCTGTTTGGTTCCTCTTCAAAAAATCTTGCCTGGTTAAACTGCTTGACGTAGAAGTATGCCGATGAACCAATGTACTCTGCGTCCTCTGCATAGGGCATGATAAAGCTGCCGCTCTCCTTAATTCTTTCCTTCCAATTAGCAAGCATAGTCTTTATTTCGCCCATATTGATAGGCTCTTCTCTAAGTCCTTCAGTTGCTCCCATCAGGTACCATAACAGCAGGTTTGCCATGCAGTCGGAACGGAAAATCATCTTAAGACCGTTAGGCGCAACCGACGGATTTGTAATAAACTTCAAAAATTCCGGCTTATCCTTAATGTACTCCTCAATCTTAAAGAGGTGGTTTTTATTGGAATGTCCCGCTACGTCAAACTGAAGACCGGTAGCCTTTCTGATTTCGTCAAAGGACAAAAGCAGGGAATCGGCGTCCATAACCAGAGCCTCCATGCCGGCTTCTTTATACACATCAGGGATGTAGCTTGCCCAGCCGCATTCCGGGTTCCAGCCGATTTTCGGACGCTTGCCCACATACTTTTCCCATACGTCAAGAGAGTGCTTCAGTGAATGAACACATACCTCCTTGGGAATATTTGCAAGCATAAAGTGAATGTACGGGCTTGAAACCGGTTCGATTTTTCCTTCGGCAACAAGCTTTTTCAGCTTTTCAAGACATCTCGGACACTTATTTGCGATTTCCTCAATAGTGATACCGCTTGCCTCAAATGCAATCTTGTAATCGCCTCCGTCAATTAAATCAAACAGTTTTTCGTAGCAGTTCTCAATAACCCACAGTCTTTTCTCCGGTGCCAGCTGCGAATATTGAATATTTGCATGAGGCATAAATATAATTTTTGGCATAGTGAAATTTCTCCTTTTAATTATGTATTTTTTCACCCTTCGGCAGTATATTATTCCGCCGAATAAAGCATATATTTTACGGGAAATACCCGAAAAAAAACTACTTCAACAGACTCTTGATGTAATCATAGCATCTTTTTGAGCCTTCGGCGACGTCCTCAACGTTTTCATACTCGAAAAGCGCCGGTCCGTCAAAGTCTGCAAGACTTTTTAATATTTCCTTCCAATCCATACTGCTTTCTCCGCAGGCGGCAGGCTTTAAATGCCCGGACGGAAGGTCGGCAAAATCCTTTAAATGCACAACCGCCACCCTCGGCTTCAGTTTATTATAGACCTCCTCCGGGTGTTTAACCCCTACTGCCCACAGGTTTGCCGGGTCAAAATTAACCTTGACCGTTTCGGGCAGCTGCGACATCATTTTATACAGAGTTTCCGGGTCTGAGGACGTACTTAAAAAATGCTCAACACCGTCATCATATCCGTTTACACCGCCGTGAGTTTCAACGACCATGAATACGCCCTTGGAGGCTGCATACCCGTCAACCTCTTTAAGACATTCTATCATGTTATCCCACCGCTTGCCGGTTACCTCCGCAACAGGCGAAAATCCGGCAAATATACGCAGATATTTTATACCCAGCTTAGCGCATATGTCAGTAACTTTCTTAATTTTTGCAACGTCATTTTTGTCACCGTTGGTAAAATCATCACCGGTTGCCGCACAGCACAGCTCAATTCCGTATTTCTCATACAAAGCCTTGACCTCTGCAAGAGTTTCATCGCATGCGTCAAGAGGCAAATCCTTCGGAGCATTGGCAATGCCCAGCTCTAAAACCTCAAGACCCAGCTCCTTCGTCACTTTGAGCTGCTCCTCGAGAGGAGCTTCACGAAAGCCCCATGAAGCGTTTCCAAATTTCATATCTCTACTCCCTTCGCAATCTTTCTTACATACTGTGCTATCTGCTTAGCACATGCAGCCTTTCCGTCCTCGGATAAATGAATATTGTCCGCACTGATAAATCTGTCAATGTCGCTTGACACAAGAGCATTCAGGTCATTGACCGCAACGCCCTCCTTATTCATAAAATCCACAATATATTTGTTATACTCCGCTATAATCTCATTCCTCTGATTTGGATTGTCCGGCTTTACGCGAGTTGTCGTGGCAAAAATAATTTTATCGGTCACCTTTCTAAGCTCCCGCAGAATTTTCGACATATAACTGATATATTCCGGTATAGGCGTAAAAGCGCCGTCCTCCTCGCATACGATAGACGTATCCCATAAACCGTTATTCCAATGAATGATGTCCGGATAAACGATGTCTCCCTTTAGCTCCGCTGTGGGCATAAGGAGAGAATTATCAATCTCCGGCGTACTGTCTTTTGAAAATCCTTCAAACATTCTGCCCAATTCGTTCAGAGTATATTTGGCAAACCGACAGTTATCGCCCGTACCCCATACGTAAAATTCACCCTCCAGCTCCTTAATAACATCCTGCTGGTATCCGAGACGTATGGAATCGCCTATAAGCATTACCTTCTTCATATGGTTTCCTCCGATTATTTGGTCCAGTCAAGCAAAATCTTAAAGCAATCCGCACCCGCCTTTTCCTGATGCTCGAAGGCTTCCTTAACCTTTGAAACGCCCCAGACCTCATACGGCAGCTTTGACGTGTCAAACTTACCCTCGGAAATCCATTGCAAAACCTGTTCCTTGCAGCCGGCACGAAGCGCACACGTCATTGTAATTGTCGCATTCTTAACGAACCATCTGTGATAGTGGTCGAAGATAATTCTGTCCGGATAGTCTCCCTGGAGATGAATATGCGCCGGGCGGTCATCGTCCTCCCAGCCGCCGTCCTTAATGTATTTGTGAAGGTCACCCACAACCTCGGGATTACCGGAACATTCCATAAGCTGATCAGCCATTTTACCGTTTGTTGCCTCATGGATAACGCTGATTGCATTCTCCGGAGATGTTACTATATCTGCATAATTTTCCGCAATGCTGCGTCTGAAAGCGTTTCTTTCGATACAGATTACCTGCAAGGTGGGTTCCAAAATCTTCAGTTCCTGAATAGCAGAAGTACCTACCATTCCTGCTCCGATAACTACGATTGTTTCATGGGGACGAAGGGTCAGCCGTTTAATTCCTTTAAGAGGAACGCACGCAAGATACGCCAAAACTCCCTGTTCGTATGTAACATTATCCGGTAGCTTAACGCTGTAATCAAACTGATTGTTGGTTGTGAAGCTGTCCTTAATCGTAAACTCGCTTCCGCCGCCCCATGCCGCACAAACATCGCCGTACTGACGGCATTCATTAATCATTACTCGGTCGCCGATATTCAGGTCTTCTCTTGCTGCAGGCCCCTTCGCAACAACAATTCCCGCAGTTTCATACCCCGGTACAAGAGGATAATAGCACTGCTCCGGGTGCTGCATACCCTTATACGTCTTCATATCCGTTCCTGTTGAAATTGCCGAAAAAAGAGTCTGGCAAATATATGCGTCCTCTCTCGGCTCGGTCAGCGTGATTTCGCGCAGATTTGCATAGTGCGGTCTTTCAATGACAACAGCACGTGTTTTTTTGTAATCCTTGTAATTCATAAAAAAATCTCCTTTTATACTTCCCGCCACAAGCGGTTATTTACTTATTTTACGCTTCCCTTTCCGGTAATAAGCATTTCCTCACCTTTCCAGATGAGAACTGCTTCAACGCCTTCGGGCAGATAATAGAAAAACTCTCCCTTTTCAAGCTTCAGAGCCATTTCGCCGAAAGGCGTCGGAACGGCGCACCTAAAGCTTTCGAGCTGCTCGGTATCCGGTTCAATTTCAATCAATTCAAAGCCCGGCTCAATCAGCGAAATTCCCGCTATTCCCATAGGCAGCAGCGACACCGCCGCCGCAGCCCAGCCATGGCAGTAACTCAAACTGCAATATTCGTCCTTTTCGCGCTCGTCAATCTTCGGTACCGTTATGCCCGAATATCCACATTCGTGAACACAGTCGGAATGAGAATCAACCATGATTGTCCACTGTTCATTGAGCCTCTTCATCATATTTTCTGCGTCATGTGCCTTTGCATATCTTTCCGCAATTTCGTACTGAAGCTGTATATGATGGGTTTCGTTGAAGATTTTCTCAACTGTCCGGTCTTTATCCCATTCCTCGATTTTAGGAGCAATTTTATCCATTAACGCCCCATATTCCGCGGACTTATCCCGTTGTCCGGCAAGGTCCGCAAAAAATTTAGCGACCTCCAGAGAATTGTAATAAAGACCGTTTAGATATGGGTCATAGCCCACGTATTCGTTAAGCTCCACCATCCATAGCTTACCCATCGGATTTTTGGGGACATTAATTAGTCCCGTCTCATCAGTCAGGCTGACAAGATAATCGGCTGCAGCCTCAAGGCTCTTAAGATGCTTCATTACAAACTCAAGACGGCCTGTATACATGTAATAATCATAATATGCTATAACATACCACGCAATATAATCCCACAGTGTCGAACATCCTTCTCCGTAGGACGACGGAACAGCACCGTTTCTCCGCTGAACCGATTCAAGGCACTCCATGCTGTACTCAAAAAGTGCAGTGTCTGCAAAGAGATAGTAGTTAAATAATCCCTCAAGTCGTGCGTCACCCGTCCACAAAAATCTATCACGGCGCGGTGCGTCCAGATAATATTCCTGCATACAAAGGTGCATGGTCTGTTCGCTCATCTTCCACAGCTTATTCAGTCTTTCGTCGCAGCAGCTGAACCAGCCGCGCTTCGCCACCGGATACAGAGTTGAACGTACCCCAAAATCACTTGCTTTCACCTCCGAGTCACAGTCAAAAAATTCAACCTTAACATATCGGAAGGCAACCTTCATATGGGACTCAAACTCCTGCGTTCCTCCGAAAATACGGAACTCCTCCTCCATCATTGAATGTACCGCAATATCACGCGATACCTCAAAAATGGTGCTGTCAATCGTTTCGCCGTAATACAAACGGAAGCTGACGCTATCCTTTGACTCAATCTTCATACGGAAAAATCCCATTGCCTCACAGCCCATATCCACGATAAAGGAAGGTCCTGTACGGCGCTCGGTTTTTTCAATTAAAATCCCGTCCGCTGTCAGCTTTGCGCTGTTTTCCAAAATGTCGGTATATTTAACAATTTCGGGCAGGTCAGGGGTATTTGCATAATCTGCATATTCTCTGCCCAAAAGCTCAACAACATTTTTATCGGGTGTAAATTTCGGATTTTTCGCCGTGTAAAAGGGCGAATCACAACCCTTAGGCACTGCGCCCGTGAAAAACTGCGAGCAGTCAAGAGGATAAAAAATTCTTTCCCTTTCAGTGCCGGGTTTTGTTTCCCACTGAATTCCTCCCGCCGCACTTGTATCAAGCACTTTGGCATTTTCCCATCCGCTGTCATCATAATCCGGTAAAATCCATCCCCATTTTGCTTTAGGCGCAATACGCCATTCCTCATCGGACACAAGAACGCTTTCTCCATCCGCTACCAGCTCAAACGCCATGGCTCTGTGACCGCCGTGATTAATCCCGTGAATACTTATTACATTTTCGCCCTCATACAGAAAAATCTTCACCGCATAATCACGGGTATTACACCATTCATCTACACCCGCCACAAATCTGCCGTTTATATAAAGCTCATAGCCCGTATCTGCAAATATCCTTGCAAACGCCTCTTGTGGTCTGCTGTCAAGATGGATTTTTCGTCTGAAATAACACTCCTGAGGATTTTCTCCCCATATATTTTTTAACATATTCGTACCTCGCTTTTTAGAAATTGACACAAAAATTCAATTATATTTATTATATCATAGATTATTTATTTTTTCTACCTTTTTTTAGAAAAAACCAACCTCTTTTATGTCCCTATTTATACTGAAAATAACAATTTATTCCTTGCTTTTTCTGCTCTTTTTTCCCGGTTAGTGTTAATGTTCGGCAAAAAATTCGGAGAGGACTTCCTCTCCGAATTTTCACTTATCAGTTGCTGTTAAGATTTTTCTGTGCCTTATTTGAACTGAAGTTATACGCAATATATTGTCTTGCGCCGCCTACGTGCTGCATCGCAAAAATGATAGAACATTTATCCAATCCGTAATTATCAGCACCGCGAAGCATATCGGGAGTTCCCTTCATAACAGAAATTTCACCGTCTTCCTCACTATAAAGCAGGAATCCTCCGCTCTGCCACTCATTATTTCTGGTGAAGCCCAGCGCCAAATTCTCGCGTTTTACAGCGTCCGAGGTCAATGCACCGTTCTGCATACCAAATTGTGTTGATGAGTATACCGAATAACACTCATAGGCCAGGTAATCCGTTGTGCTCACTCCGCTTGCCGAAAAGGCAACGTCTCCCGTTTTTATTGCGTCCCAAGGAAGATTTGACGGTCCCAAAGGCTTTCCGTTATAAGAAACATACGTAATACTTGTTATTTCATCTCCGGCACCGTACAAGCTTATTAGCGAACCCTTTTCCAGCCTATTCAGCGTGTTGATGGTCTCGGCGTCAGAAGTGTAGTATTCCTTCGGTCCGGTCGGGTTTACTACTGTAAATTTCATAATCCTGTTATTGTCCTCATCAACACCCATTGACTTTGCACCAAGCATTGCTACATAAGACGTATTGTTGTAACCGTTTGTTATCTTTTTGGCGCTTGCTTCATCTGCATATCTGATTGCAAGAGCCGGTCTTTGATTGGTTACATCGTAAAGGTCAAGAATCAGGCTTGTTTTACCGGACAGGGTTTCAATTGCATAGTCGGACGGGTCTGAGCTGTCGGTAATCGGAACCTTCATAATAAGTGCCGGCGTACGGTATAAGCCCTGACTGCCCGGAACACCGTTGTAGGATGACTGGTAATGTATTACTCCGTTACCATCCTGGTCAACAGCAAATGTATTTCCTGAAGAAGTTGTGGAAATAGTTGCGCGGGTGAAATGGGATTTGTCATATCCTTCCTGTTCTCTGTTCGCTTCTTCGACAAACAGCTCAATATCCGTAATAGTATTATCCTCATCAACCTTCATCTTTATAGGCTGAGCACAGTCAAGACTAATATTTACCGAACCAATTATTCTTTCCAGCTTGTCAGCCGATTCCTGTAACTTTGAGATTACAAGATGGGGCTTGATTTTAACACCGTTAATGCGAAGATTTTCCGAAGCCTTAAAAGTCTTCATTTCCTCCGTATTGGTGAACACGATGATTTTATCCATACATTCATCGTCTTCATTATAGTATGCCCTCGCAAGATAAGCATACTGCCAATCACCGGTATCGGTGCTTTCTCCCGCACTTGCAACGTCAACCAGCTTATTTCTGAAGTCAGCATAATAGCTTAAGGTTGCGCCTGCCTGCTGCAAAGAAATATTAAGATATGTGTACTTCGGCGATCCGTCACCGTATGTAGCCGCCTTGTACTCTTCGTCGTCAATTCTAAGAATATATTCGTCAATATTAGAACCTGTTATTGTACCGGTCACCTTTTTGTCCGATACCACAATCTTCATGTATTTTGAACCGGTATTCGGCAATCCGTTTGTAAATTTGCCGTATTCCGCATAAACGCTGATTACCGAATCAGATTTAAGTGCCGAAATGTCAATTGTTTCTTCACCAGTGCTTGTTATACGGTATACACTCTGCTGAACCTGATTAACGTCAAATACCGTGAGATAAGTGTTTGACAAATCAATTTCTATTCGTCCGTTATCTAAAAGAAGATCAATCTTGCTTCCCGTTACCTTTGCGCTCTTTAAAACATAATCTCTGTATTCATCAATCATGATGATATTATATGTTGAGCCGCTGTCGTTAGAAATAAGTCTTATCTGACCCTCCGCAACATCGAATAATTCTGCATCGGTGTAGCTTTCAGTAGGAACCATGCCGTTATACAGCACCTTATATCCAAGCTCGAGCTTTTCGTTTTTGCGTCTTCCGTTAACCTCATAGCTTGCCGTTCTGTCACCTGACAATCCAAGCCAGTCATCGGAATCTATAACGATTTCATCAACCTTATTGCTCTTGTACATATAAATAAGGTTATTGTCCTCGTCATAGTAATATTTTACATCATATCCAATAAAGAACTGGTCAGACTCGGAATCGGTATGGTATCTTGTATCATTGATAACAACCGTGTTTTCGGTTGCACTCATTGAGCCTATGGATTCTCTGAAACTGGTAGTAACCAACCCCTGGCTTCTGTGAGCGTTCCATACGTTGTACAGAATTGTCTTACCGGTCATTGTGTAGGACATACTTCCGTCCTTCAGCACTCTTTCACAGGAAGGTGTTTCCAGCGCATTGTACAGAAGCTGTGCCATTTCCATTCTTGTAATTGCCATAGAGTTTTTAACATGTACCTTATCGGTCAGCTTTAACTCCGATGAGATTTTAAGATAGCTTTCAAACTCATCGGTATATCCAAGAGCTCTTACAAGACAAATCTGTGCTTCCGCATAGGACATGACCGATTCGGGACGGAAACTGTTGTTTCCGTAACCCGAAATCAAATCGGCTGCCAATGCGTGATATACTATGTTATAGTATTCGCTGCTTTCATCAACATCATAAAACTCGCCTGTAACCAAGCCTGATGCGTCAGAGTAGTCAATATTCATCAGCTTAAGCACGCCTTCAGCAAACTGCGCACGGCTTACATACATGTTGGGCTTAAACTGTGTTCCCTCTGCAGCGCCCATAATATTGAGCGCCCCCAAAATACCGACTACAGAATAATCACTTATATCGCTGTAATACACGCTTCCTGCTGCATCAGCATAGACAACCTCTTCAATGGGGCCTTCCTGAATACCATCCTTATACTCATCGCCCGCCTTTAAATCGGTATTATCCTCCTCATACGCCGCAAAAACTGCCGCTGTGCTGCTGCATAAGAAAACAAGTGCCATTAAGCCTGCAATAATTTTCTTCATGTAATACCCTCCTATTTAACCATCTTGCTGAGCTTATACATCACTGCCGCAGCATCTTCTCTCTTTGCCGCCCGACTTGTGTCAATCTCGCCTTGTGACAGCAGCTTTGAAAACAGACCTTTATTTACAGCATATGCAGAAGGTGCGTCAAGATACGCATTATTTCCGGTAATATCACCGCTGTCCTGAGTATCGTCATTCTTCATACAGATTTCGCCCACTATGGTCATGAGCTCCTTAATGGAAAGTCCGTCTGCAGCTCTGAAGGTATCACCCTGCATAACCTGCGCAATATAAAGTGCGTTTGCATATCCCGCATACCATGCGTCGGCAGGAACATCGCTCCACATACTGCCGTTATACGTTTTCAGCTTGAGTACCGAAACAAGCATTGCTGCAAGCTCGCCGCGGCTGATATTCTCGCCGGGGACAAACTCCGTTTCGTTTCTTCCGCTTATTATACCGGAGGCTGCAAGAGCGGTAATTTCATTCTTCGCATAGCTGTTTTCAATGTCCGCAAAAGCTGCTTCTTCCGCTTCGGGAGCGTCGCCTACCTGAGCATCTCCCGCTGCAGCCGGATCTTCGCCCAGTTGAAGCAGTCTGTCGGTTGTTCTGAAAGTAAGAACAGTAACTCCCTCTGTCGGAGTTGTGTAGGTTGTGCAGTTTGGAATATTAAGTTCATTCTTGGTTACCGTTACAAGATCCTCGGTTTCTCTGTCAAACGGATAGGTCGCAGAGTTCGGAGCGCTGAAGATGGTTTCGTCAACCAAAGTATAGTCGTGCTGCAGGAAATCAAAGGTAACGTTTATGTTTCTGTACGGCTGTTTGCTGTTTAAGAATACCTTTAGCTCATGCTCACCGCTGGCAGAAACAACCACCGAGAAGTCATCCTTGATAAAGTACGGATCTTCCATCGGATCATATACCGTACCGTCCTCATTATACATGAGCCATGAGGACTTGCAGATACGGTCGCCGATATTCTCAACATAAAGTTTCTGCAATTTAGCCGTCGGCGTCATAATAAATCCGCCGTAGCCTGTCATCCAGAACGCACACCATGTACCGTCAAGATTGTGCAGGGTTGCTCCCGTAAACCACGGTCTCTGGAATACCAGATTCCAGAACTGCGCTACCGACATGGCTGAGTTATAGTCGTTGTTAATGCCGTCTAACCCTACAAAACGGTTATGCTCGGTTGCAATAATTTCGATATCCTTCAGGTTTCCGTCTTTATCCCGGATATCCTGCTCTTCAACCATCTTATCAACGTCGCCTTTAACCTTATCGGCAAAGTACATACCGCCGAATTCGGGCGAATAACCGTCATAGTACGGATGCATAGCCACGCCATCGATAATATCAACCAGCTGAGGAAGTATACCCATATGCCATGACGTCCATGAAGCCGGAGTATACTCTTCTATACCCCAGAAATCACCCCATGGTGCTGTCGGCCCGTTAGCCATAATCTTTGCGTCCGGGTTTACCGAGCGGATTGCCTCTGCGGCAGCTCTTGCATATTTAACGTATCCGTTAATACGCCATTCCTCTCTTGCCTTGCCCCAGCCGTCAACCTCGTTTGCAAGCTCCCAGTACCATACGTCAACGGGATTTTCAATACCGTCTGCCGCACGAAGCGCACCCCATTCAGATTCGTCTTTATCATCATACAAATACTGAGCAAAGTGTGTTATATCCTCCGGTGTCATCGAGAAGATATTTATACAGGGCATCAGCTTGCCGTTGGGGTTGTTCTGATAAAGAACCTTAAGACATTCCGGAACACCCATACGATATGCTCCGGCACCTCCGAAGGTCCAATTCGGGCAGCCCGGAACCTTTTCCATCGGAGTAGGTTTTCTGTCTTTAAACGGACCTACATGATTTATAAAGTTTACAGTCATAACCGAGCCTCCGCCCAGTCTGAGTACAGGAATTGCACCGGTTCTTTCGGTGAATTCTACATATTCCGGATTTAATTGGTCGTTTGAAAAATACCTGGAATACTCATCGCTGTATTCATACTGAATACCGAAAACCTCCATATTGGTTTTCCACATATCATTTTCGTCAACCGTAACCGTTATATTATCGGTCTGCGCAACATATGTTGAATAGTCCCGCGAACCGATTTCCTTCATTGCAGCCTTTGAACCCTTTTTTCTGGCCTCATTCATCTCAGTTCTCAGTTCGCTGGATGATGGGACCGTCGCCCCCTCAATAACTCCGTCGTTCGGGTCATAATCGACTCCGGCAAAGGCTGTAAGCGGTGTTGCCGCGCAGCAAATTGCTGCAAGCAACGCTGTCAATCTTCTTTTACTAATCATTCGGCCACCTCCTCAGCTTCAGCCGGCTTTTCAAACCCCTGCATTGTCTTATATAGCATCTGTGCAGCCATAGCACGAGTAGCCTCAGCAACGGGAGCAAAATTTCCGTTATCTCCGCTTATAATTCCGGCTGCCTGCATCTGCATTACGGGAGTATACGCCCAATCCGCAATGTCTGCTTCATCATTAAACCTTGAAACATCAGCGTCCCGGCTTAATGTCTTACCCATCTTTTCAACCATCCTGTAAATGAGCGATGCCATTTCCTGTCTTTCAATCTTTTTGTTCGGTTCAGCGCTTATTCCGTTTCCTGAGAAGACGCCTAAAATATTAGCCTTTACAATCGAGTTTGCAAACCAATCATCTTCTGTAACGTCATTAAACGGATTTTCATAATCCTCCGGTATGGTTACGTCAGGATTGAATATCTTCATCAGCATCTGAACAAATTCTGCTTTGGTAACCGGATTATTGGGCAGATAATTTCCGTCCTCATAGCCTTTTACCGCACCCTTTGCGTTCATGTATCTGATAGCCTCATACCCCCAGTAGTTTACCGGAACATCTCCGAATACCTGCTCTTTTTCAGCAACAGTATTATCCGGCTTGGTAACTACGTTTATAGGAGTCTTTACAACAGACTGTCCGCCTGTTCCGCCGCCGCCCGTAGGTGCTGCGGTAGGAGTCGGTGTGGGAGCTGTTATAGCATATGAGCTTATATATAACGCAATTTTCTCCGGAGTATCAAGAGCCGAAGGAGCTATTGACGCATCATATTTAATCGACTGTACAAACGTCGAAGTCTTAACCGTGTCGGCCTTGATTTCGTCAAGCTTTGCAGCAATAGCACTGCCGGCTGTAATTCCAAGCGTACTTCTGTATGCGTCCAGCATTTCAATCATATATGCCGCGTTAGAGTTATTATTGAACACTGCCATAACGACAGCTTTGTCAATAGCATTGCTTAAATCTGACCCTGATGCGAATACACGGTTTGCAAGCTGTTCACGGATTGCAACAGCAAATTCACTGTCATCTAAAATTCCGTCATCATCGTCATCTGTGTTCTTCTGATAGTATTTGTTATTTACAGGAAGAGAAAGTGCATCGGCATTTTCCCTGATAATCTTAGCAATAAGCTCATCAGTTGTATAGTATACGGGAGCACCGTTCTCGTCAACTACGGGATTCCCCTCCGAGTCCACTTTCTGAACGTTTTCCGAACCCATATCATTGAATCTGCCAACAATAACCTCTCTTGCAAAAGTATCGCAGATGTTCTCAAGGTCCTCAAAGCTTGCTGCGTTAAATGAGCCATATGTAACTATACGTTCTGCAAACTTTGAATCAACAGTTTTAAAGTCATTTGCGTCGCATGCGTCAATATCGTTAATAGTCTTGCGCGGTGTTACACCGTCCGGCTCGGTAGGTGTAACAGTATCGGTAAAGAACGCCTGAACATCAGCCATAGCGCCGATTACGCCGTTTTTAGCATTTTCAATCTTTGTATTCAGTACGTCAAGAACATCCTGCTGTGAAGCAATATAAGCGTCAATATCTTCAACACTCTGGGATTCAAGAGCGTCGGACAAAGGTCCGCTTACGGTAACATTAATGCTGTATTTGCTGTTGCCGTTCACCGTAACCTTTATAGGTGTTCCTGCCTGATCCTTTGAATAGGTTTCCTTTTTAGCCTTGATACGCGTATATCCGCCACCTATATATGCGGCATTATTATCGGTCTGAACATAGTTTGTGTCCGAGGACTCCGAGCTGAAGCCGGTCGTTGCCCAGGCGCTGTCCTTTGAAAGGTAAAGATCAAGGATATTTCCCTTTCTTACCTTTACGGAAGAATTCTTTGAAATATTTTTAAATACCTTAAATATGCCCGTTTTTTTACCGCGGATTATGCGTTCACCCGTCGGAACCTTTACATATTTATATGCCTTGGTGTTACAGGTATTAACCCATCTGTTCGTGCCTGTCACCACGGTATCCTTTGCCGTCCATTCACCCTTGTTTTCATCGTTATCCGGGTCTTCGTCTTCTATATCTTTAACATAATCTCTGTTAAAGGTATCCCAATCCGTACCATTTGTTGACAGCGAAAATTCACCGCCGCTGTAATTTGTATACTCAACTCTTCTGACAATAGTAGGCTCAGAAAGCTCGTAGATGCCCTCCTCTTCATTTACGACCTTAGTCTTGTCGAAAGTATTTAGGTAAACCACCTCTGACGGTTCAACAAAGTCCTCTGTATATGCGTTACCCGTCTTGTATGAGAAATAATCAAGGAAACCACCGCTGTCACCGCCGCCGAAGAAACCTGCAATATATTTGCAGTTTTCAAGGTAGCTTGAATCCAGCTCTGTGGATTCGGTCCATGTGCCATTGTTCATATCCCATGAAATTATGCCGTCCTCAACCTTAATCTTCCATGTAGCTGAGGTAGGACCCGGGTATGTAAATTTCTTTGAAATTCCGCCGCCCTGTACAAAAAGCACGTATGCGCCGGCGCTAATTCCGCCCAGTCCGCTTACATCCTCGCCGTTCTTTGTACCGAACATTACATAGGATTGGTCGGCTGTGTCCGTTGAATCAAGGAAAAGTCCGATTGCCGCAGAACGTGAAGTTGCCGTTTCGCGGAACTCAAATTCCTGTGTTTCCTGAGGCAAATCCTTAACTTTCTTACCGTCTGCAAGTGCTCCGGATAAATCAAGACGAAGCATGCCCTGATTTGCTCCGCCGCCCTTTACATAGAGCCGGTCGTTTGTCAGGTCAACGTATGCCGCCGAAAAAACACCGCCGCCGGTGGATTTTCTGCTTGAAACCACCCATTTTACACCGTCATCACGTGTTATAATGGGATCTCCAATATTCATGTCGTAAATGCTTGCCCATGAGCCCGCAACAGAATTTCCGCCTTCAACGATATTTGTACATTCCGAGAAATCCTCATAAAATTCAAAAAAACCGTTATCCTTAGGTTGTTCAAGCGGTTTGTACTCTGCGAAAACAGAAACCGTACTGCTTAGGGCTATAGCCAGTGCCGTTAATGTTGAATAAATCCGTTTATTCATGCGTTAAATCCTCTCTCTTAAAACATTAAAGCTATTGTGCGGTCAAGGGGCAGCGGTAAACCGCTGTCCCTTTTCCTAAAGGTCATCCGACCTGGAATATACTATTGTACTGGGATTGCTCCCTGAATCGGCTCAATACCGTCAAGACTATTCCATACGAAAATCTTTGCGGTCTGACCATCAACCGGCAGTGCTACACTCTTTGTTTCAGAAGCGTCGTTTGCTGCATAACTTCCGATGTTTGCTAAGCCGACAAGCTTGTTGCTGAGATAATAACCTACTACAACCTTAATTGCTTTGTCGGTCTTGCTGGGATCAACTGTAATCTTCAGTGCGGTCGTATCCTTTACGTACTCAATCAGACCCGTTTCAACAGGCGGTATTTCCGCACCGTAGCTTACTTCAATCCTCTCAAGTGCAACCGTACCGATGTCGCCGGCATTTACATAAACCTGAGCAAAATAATCATAATCCGTCATATCTGCATCGGTAATTGCCATGGTACCGGTCTTTGTTCCGGACGTACCTACCGCAGTCCATGTCAGAACATCGCCTGCGATTTCAACTGTCCACGAAACCGTGCCGTTGTATCCGCAAAGGTCATTTGAGAAGTTGAAGCTTGATTTTTCAACCGGATAACCCTTGCTGTCTGTCGTAGTCTTAACGAACAGCATTACACCGCCGGTTGCGCCGTTATTAGTTGTTGTGAAGGTAATCTTATTGATATTCTGCGGAACCTCCTTATATTTGGTAATATCCCAGTTAGCGCCCATAGAAACTTCCGCATCAGCAACGTTGCTTACTACAAGCGTTCTGTTTTCAACCTTAGCCGAACCCGCTGTCCTACCTCCGAAATCATATCCGGGATTTGCCGTTGAGGTCAACCACTTTGTGCCGTTGGAATTTGTAACAATTTCCTTAGCTGCATAGTTGCCTTTAGCATCAGCTTCCGGAGTAACAGCATCTGTGTCACTGTAGCTGAATTCATCCTTCAGTATTGTGCTTGCGTTTCCTGACAGAGTCAGAATAACCATACTCTTTGTAGGAATTATATATCCTGTCCGGTCGCCGAATACCTCAGGCTCTTCATACTCTGTGGTATCAACCGTAGCCAGATCTGCCGTCTGTTCGTCAAACATGAAGGAGAACATATTTGGAGCTGTGTAAACAGTCTTCTTCGTAAGCTTATAGCCCTCAAATTCGGGAGCCAGGTCAATATTTGTCGAAACATTTGTATAACCCTCATTGTTTACGAAAACAAGATTAAGTGTATCATTCGAAACCTTAACAGTTGCAGCAGAGAATCTTGCTGATGTTTTAGCGCCGTGATAATCGTCCTTTACGTCGGTAGTTACCGTTGTGGTAGTATCATAGATTCCCTCATCGCTCCAAGCGTCTGTCAGCTCGTTATAAACAGTCGTAACCGGGTTAGCATGGAACTGACCGTTTGTGTACTGCCATCTTGAGAACATCGGGCTTGTTCCGGTAGTTGCGTGGTTATATGCAGCGTCTGCATAGCCGCAGTTAGCCGCTTTGACAATGAAATATGCATTTCCTAAAGCTCCGAACAGACCGGTGCTGTACGGTGATGAATAGTAATTGTTCCTTTCCTCCCAGTTAATCGCATGCTCCGTCATGGTAAGCTTAATGTCATCATGACCCTTTTCAACAAATATGTTGTAAAGTGATTGTGCATAATAATCCAGAACACCCTCCGGAGAAATACCGTAATAGTACGGATGGAATGCCATTGAGTCAATTCCGCCAACTATACCGGCATGACCGTCTGTACCGTCAATCAAAGCAGTAACCCAAGCTTTAGCTGAGTTGAAGCTTCCCCAATCACTGTCTGATCCCCAAGGAGCGGTAGGACCGCAGGCAATAATCTTAACCTTACCTTCAGGGTCATTAGCCTTTATAGCTGTAATCATATCTCCGGCAATATCCAGATACCAATCTATAATATCCGAATACATACCCTTGCCGTAGTCAACCTCGTTACCGAGCTCGATAGCGTACAGGTTGATAGGAGCTGTGCTGCCGAACTTCTCATATCTCAGCTGCTGAGCGGCAGCATCCGTGCCGATTAAAGCATTAACCAGCTTGCCGACATCCTCGGCTTTTGTTGTGTACGGAGATACGCACAGATTGAAGGATACGTTCGGGTTATTAGCCTGGAACGCCTTGATAGTCTTAACAAGACCCATCTTCATCACGCCGCGTGCCGGAGTGCCGATCTTGTCTTTGCCTTCCGAGTCATATCTCTTGCTTTCCGGGAAGGAAACGTATGTTGAAACCTCACCGTTTAAGTCATTCCACATATTAACCGCACTTGATGAAGCTCCGCCCAGACGAACCGATGAAATCGGGCTCTGAGCCTTTGCCCATGTCAGGTATTCCGACTTCAATGTGCCGTCCTCATTATAGAACATATCATAGTTATCGCCGTATTCATAATGAGTACCTGTAAGTGCTTTTTCCGTTGTCTTTAACGTGTTTGAAACCGTTACATCGGCAGCTGCCGTCTGTGTAACAACATCGGAAAGATCGAGGTTCAGCAGTGCGTGAACCTGAGAGTCTCTGCCGTAATCGGCTTCCTTATACATAGCGGCAAACTCGCTCTGCGTATAAGCCTTCTTTTCATACATTGTATTGTATGAAACATTTTCAGTTGTACCGTAAATTGCAATATCGTAGAGCTTTGTTCCTTCGCCGTCACCGCCCGATGCGAACGCTACAGGGTAAACCCAGTTAGCAGTAATAAGCTCCTTAACGTCCTCATCATTGATTGTACCCGTGCTGTAGCCTGTGCCGGAACCGTCTGCAATCCAGTCGATTGTACCGTCTTTATTGATGGTTACGGTATAGGTAATTGATGTATCAAGAGACGTCCATGCGCCCGTTGTATTAACGGTAGAATTTGCGCTCGTCTTAATAGTTGTATAATTTTCGCTTACTGTATCTGTGTTTTCTCTTGCGATACCTGTTGTCTGTGTGCCATTAGCGTATGCGTCCCAGTTATATATAAGAACGTCGCTGCTTGCATACATTTCGCCCGCGGTGTATCTGCTGTCGCCGTTTGTATCGCCCGGATTGACGCTCTTTCTTATCATCGGCGAATACGGAGCGCGCATATTATCCGGCTTCTCTCCACCATAAGGGTCTAATTTTCCGTAGCGTGATTCCTCAGCGCCGGTAAAGCCGAATTCCAGGAAAAACTTTTCGCTGCCACTTACAAACATTCTTACTCCCGCATTTCTTGCAGGTCTTCCCATTGTAAACTTAACCTTATGGAGTTCGGTAAACTTCTTATCCTCGCCCATGTCGAGATTTACCGAGGAAATATGCGGAAAATTACATCCGAGTACCTGCAGAGCGTCACTGCCGACATTAATGTATGCCTGACCGTTATGATATGTACCGTATGATCCCATATAAATATCTGATGTAATCCACTTAGCGCCGGTTTCAGCGTGTGTACCCAGTACAGCCGCGCCGGATGCCATTCTGTGACCCTTATATGTTCCGATAGTAGCAACACCGTCTTCAACCTTTTTAACGCCTTCTTCGGAGTCATTTTCCGTTATTGTTGCTTCATCATCCTTATAGAAGCTGAAGTCATCAAAGAACAGCGGTGTCTCATAATTTTCTACAGGTGTATACCACGCTCTTGCAATGGTTGCCTTTGACGTACCGTCGCCGGAAGCGAACACACCCATGCTGTAACGTGCGTTTGCAAGAATATTTTCAATATTAGCATTATAAACGGTTGTAAGAGCAGTATCGGTCTGATCCGCAGCGGCTCTTTCCGTATCGGAGGTAATAATACCGCCTGTTACGGCGCCGGAGCTTTGACCTACCGCCTTCCACTCAATAGTCTTGCTGTCAAGACGTGTAACCGTATACTTAATGTTTTCACTGCTCGTAAAAGCAGCGTCCGGCTGCTGAACTATGTTTAGTTTTGTCTGATCGGTAGAGTTAGACAGTACCGCCGCAAAGGGCTTTGTATTGCCCGGTGATCCAAGCCCGTCCGTAGAATTAGACTCGCGTCCGATACCGAATACTATCATGTTGTTCTCGCCCTTGCTGATAAAGGCGGACATACCGTTTATACGTTTTCTTCCTTCAACAAGCATTTCCAGCTTGTCAAAGCTCTCTATTCCCTCACCCAAATCCAGGTAGGCATTCGTCCAGGAGTTACCCATAGCAGTTACCGAAATGCCGTTGGCAAATTTTGCCGTGTGTGGCTTATAATTCGTCAGATAAACCGACGAGGTTATCCATTCTGCACCCGACGGATGCTCCGCAATTACAGCCTTGCCGTTTGTATACAGATAATCCTCCGTTACAACCTTATCAGCCGCATATGAGCCGAAGCCGTCGTCATAATCGGGCAGTTCGCCAAGAACGCTTGCGTCATAGGTGATTGAGAAGTTGGAAAGCGCAAGTGAACCCTCATGACCGGCTCTCAATGCTATAATCGGCGCGCCGGCTCTTGCAAGAGGTGCGCTGTCGGTATATGAGCCTTCCCATGCGTATTGTGCGCCGTCGGCAGGAGTCAGCACCCATTTCACACCGGTATTTGTGGTAGTAATCTTCAGGTGTGCCGGCCTATTATGTGTATTAGACTTCATATACTGAAACCATCTGCGGTAAGATCCGTCCCATGACAGCTTCTTAAATATACCGTTTTCGCCGTTTTCCCACTCAATATATACTATTGTTCCGTTTACTACCTTTGCAAAGTAGGGGCGGAATGTATAGTTGTCACCTGACGCGGTATAGGTTATACCGTCGCCGTCCTTAAACGTGCAGTTGTCTGCTGTAGGAACAACCGTTTCCTTTTTTCCGTCAGCATTGTTTTTTGTTACATCAACCGCATAATTATATATGGTTCCGTTGACCGTTACAGCAAACGGCACTCCGTCAGCTCCAGAATTGGGCAGCTTACGATTTACAAGTGCTGTACCGGAGCCGGATTCACCTATTTCATAATAGGATTTTCCGTCCGCCGACACAGCTGTCCGCATTGCGACAGATGTAGTTTCTGCCCATCTGTCATTGTTACCATCAGGCGCATAAGCTGCAATATCCGTTTCAACAATATTTTGTGCGGACAGGTTTTCAGCCACATAATTCTTCGGCTTTACAGAAATGATATTATTTCCCGCCGAAGAAGCGTACAGCCAGCCGTCGGCAATTTTAGCCTTACCGTTGTTTGTCCATGTATTTTCAACAATTGTCCAGTCCTCGTTTACAGCGCCGGAAGTAACAGCCGGAGCGTCTGTTGCGAAGGTATCGGTCCAGGTCTGCCAGTCAGGCATAGGCTCTGAATAAATCGCAAGATTATCAAGTCTTACACCGGTATCGTGACCGCCTGTACCGAAAGCAAACGGTACGCCGGTTCCAAGCAGAGATGTGTCAGCGCATGTGCCGGAAAGTAAAGGAGTTTTCTCCTCTCCGTCGGCAAAAAAGGAGTCTGAGGGCATCACTTCATATTCCACACCGTCAGCTGTGGATTTCAAGGTCACATGAACCCAGTCGCCGTTGTAAACGCCCTTAACCTGATTACTGTAACCTCCTCTGCCCCATTTTGCATATGTTACAATGCCGTTTTTAACCACCTTGAAATAAGGCCTTGCCTGATAGTCACCGTTAGATGTAATGTTATATGTAATTGTGGTGGTTGAACCGTCTCCGTTATCTTTAGTTTCATCGGTGAGCGTACAGTCAGTCGCAGAGAATCTGTAATGCTCTCCTGACGGCTTTGTAGTTACAACAGGATCACCCTCAGTCGGTGTTACCGTGGTAGTTTTTGTATACCATACAGGATAATCATATGTCACCGTTGTACCGTCCGCCTTATTATGGGTTACGGTATATGGCGTTCCGTCTGCGTCTGCTAAAGGTGCGGAGCATCTAGAAACTGTGTCGCCCACATAGCCTATTTCATAATAGGATTTACCGTCCGCCGACACATTTGTGCGTGCAAAAACGGTAGATGCATTGCCCTTGTTTGATGCAGTAGAACCTAAATCAAATTCGATCTGATTCTCAGCAGGGATCTCTTCAAGACCGGTCAGCTTAAAGCCTGTTACTCGGCCGCCTATCTCGGAAGCACCTCCCATTGTTGTACGGGCAATAAAGCTGTTGCTGCCGTCGCTCGTCTTTCCAATCCATCCCGTAAACCAAGTATCAAACGGTGAACCATAATTCCAGTATGTTCCGAAATACTGCCAATCGGTGTTTACTACTTCCCCGTTTGCATTATTAATTTCAAACGTAGTTCCCTCCGCAGCGCCTACTGCGTCTTTAACATAGCCTTCAAAATCCTCTCCGTAAATCTTTGTCCACGTTGAAGGAAGACCCTCGGGAGCAGCGCCTGAGGTTGTTTTTTCCGCGCTTGCCGTCAAGCCGCCGAACGATGACGCCAGCATGGATATTGACAGCAATGCGGACAGGATACTTTTTTTCTTCATAAAATTTTTCCCTCCATATAACTTATTTTTCACGGTGAATAGGGCATGCTTTTTACTCGGTATAATTGTAACATTCCGATTTCATTATCAATAAAAGCAGTGTTAAACAACATAGTTAAGTGGTAGTAATGATTCAGCTTTATTGATACGTAGTATCAATAAAAAGCATGCTTTTTTCACACGTTTTACAATGTGGGAATCCCTCCGTTTCCCCGGAAATTATCTTATTTATATGCCGTTATCCGGCAAGCAGAGCGCCGTTTTGCCGTCAAAGCAATCGGCGGCTCTGTCATATAAGAACAATGTTATTAACCCTTTACGGCGCCCGCCGCAATACCGGATACGAAATACTTGTTTGCAAAGCCATATGCAACAAGCACCGGCAGCAGAGCGATTACCGAGCCGGCAAACATCAAATTCCATGACGTCGCCGCACCCGCACTGTTCTTAAGCGCCATAAGTCCTACAATAAGGGTTCTTTGCGTAGGTCTTGTAAGTGTAAATATGGTCGGCATAAGGTAGTCGTTCCACGATGCCTGGAAGGCAAGTATTGCGATTGTCGCAATAATCGGCTTTAACAGCGGGAAGATTACCCGGAAGAAGATTACCGGGAAGCTTGCCCCGTCAACCTTTGCCGCTTCATCAATTGCCCCCGGCAGAGATTCAATGTTTCCGCGCACCAAGTATATATTGGTAATCGGTACGCCGAACAGCGCTATAATAAGCAGGCTGTACAGCGACTGCGGCAGGTGGAAAAAGTTCAGCACGTTAAAGGTTGCGTAAATTGTGATACCGCCCGTCTTAATGAACATAAGGCTTAAAAACAGGGCAAATATTACCTTTTTCCCTTTGAAGTGTCCCTTTGCGAACACATATCCCGCCATACAGGAAATCATTATGGAAATGAATACCTGCGCCAGGGTGTATATTATACTGTTCCGTAAAAGCAGCGGCACATTAAAATCTGTTGCCGTCCAGCACTGCACATAGTTGTCGAAGGTCGGTGTTTTTGTAAACACTATCTCCGGATGCGCCATGATTTCGCTGTTTGACTTAAAGGAACATGCAAATGTATATATCAGCGGAAATAACGTTAACAGCAATACTATCGTTAGGATGGTATAGACTGCGACTTTTTTACCAAAGCTTTCTTTCATTTTGCTATACCTCCTTAATTAATATATATTACTGAGCTTCTTGTTCAGCTTGTTGTAGCCGACAGCTATCAGCATGAACAGCAGTGTTGTAACAAGACCCATTGAACAGCCGTATCCGATTGCCGGCGTCGTTGTGTCTGCAAAACCGGGTACGAATTTTGTTGTCATGTACGACATAACCGTATTTGTTCCGCCCGCAGGTCCGCCGTTGGTCATTGCTACGATGTAGTCGTTTGTACTGAGTGTTCCCACTACCGACATCAGCAGGATAATCTGACCCATCTTTACTATCATGGGCAGCGTAATATGTACGAATTTCGTCCAGCTTGACGCACCGTCAAGGTCCGCACTTTCATACAAATCCGCCGGCACACCCGAAAGCGCCGCCATGAAATACATTACGTTTATACCGAATGTGTTCCAGATTGAACCCGCTACTACAACACCCATTGCGTAGTTTTTATTTGCAAACCAGTCTATTCCCTCCTTAATAAGACCTATCTTCTGCAAAAATACATTGATTACTCCGAAATAACTGAACAAATTTGAAAACACAACGCCTATTATGGCAACGCTGACTACGTTCGGTAAGTAGTACAGCGAGCGGAATATTCCGGCGCCCTTTCGCCCGTCCTGAAGAAGCATCGCGAGCCCCAGCGCTAACGTAAGCTCAATCGGTACCTTGCATAAGGCAAACTTTAATGTATTTCCCCACGCATGCCAATATGTCATGTCCGTTGTAAAGAAGCTTATAAAGTTTCTCATTCCTACCCATCTCGCTGTTGACTCTACTCCGCTGTAGGAGTAAAACGACCAGCGCATTGTCCATAAAATCGGATATACTTGTAACAGTATAAATCCGATAATCGGCAGAGCCAGGAAAAGGTAGCACCAGCGTGCCTCTACCGCTTTCTCCTTCTTTAAGCTGCCTGCGTTTGTGTCTCTACGCATTTATTTCATTCCTTTCGTTGTATCCTTAAATTACTGCATTTCAGGCTTCCAATTCTTGTCTACATAATCATCGCGGCTTTCGTCAGTATGTACCGAATAGTAATTGTCCACAGCCTTATTCGCATTTTCATTCATCATCTTGATGCCTTCATCAACGCTTATCTTTCCTGTCCATATATAATTCATGAAGATGTCCGACGCGCTCTCCATTCCCGCCATATCCGTTCTCGGGCTTCTTGGCTGCATTGCACTTATTTCTGCCAACTGCGCAAACTCTTTCCATCCCTTCTTTGCATTGGACAGGTCTGCCTTCTCAATTACTTCCGTATTATACGGCATTGAGATACACTCCTCAAATGCATACTGCTGGTAATCGTCGCTCTGGAAAGCCTTTATAACCTCAAGAACCTTTGCCGGGTCTACCTTTGTATGTGCATTTATTAATGAGGACCAGCCATAGTCGAACCTCTGCTTATAGCCTGTACCGTCCTCGTTAACCGGATACGGACATACGCCCCAGTCGCATTTTGCCGGGAACTGGTCATTAAGCACGCCTACATCAAAGTGAAAGGCAAACTTCATACCAACATTGCCCTCTGCAAACATTGCACGAGCTGAATCGTTATCAAGGCTGTCAGCGCCCGGATAAATACTTCCGTCTTCCTTCATTCCAAGCCATGTTTCCATCGGTACCTTCAGACCTGAATAATCATACTT
>JAQXUJ010000212.1 GCA_029219925.1 Clostridiales bacterium
ATAAACCGCTGAGAGGTAAGATGTTCTGTGCAGAATGCGGAAAAGTGTACAGACTGAAAGAAAATGATGTGAATATTCATTGGGTATGCAGGAGTCATGACACAAATTCATCACTGTGCCAAAATCCGCAGATAAGCCAAAAAGCCGTGTATGATGCCTTTACACAAATGTATAACAGACTTGTAAAAAATAAGGAATATATACTCGATAGGATGCTGAAACAACTTAAGGATTTAAAAGAGACCAGACATAAGCAGAATAAAGAGTTTCATAATATAACAGAGGAAATATCAACATTAACAGGGCAGATTCTTGAAATCGAAAGGCTGAACAGCCGAGGATATCTGGAACCTGCCCTTTATCATGAGCGAAAAGGTGTCCTGAACTCACAGATAGTCGAACTTAAAAAGGATCGAAAGCAAATGAGTGGCAGGGATGAATGCAGTATATCGATTAAGGAAACCGAGAGAATATGCGAGTACATACAGAAAAATGGCTCAATCAATGGATTCGATGAAAAAGCATTCGAAAATACAGTAAAAAGGATAATTGCGAAAAACAATATCCTCACATTCGAATTAAAGAATGGAATGAAATTAAGAGTAGAAACGGAGTGAGGGAAATATGGCAAATAGGTATGTAGCATACGGATATGAAATAACCGATGGCAGAATTGCAACAATCGAAAGCGAGAGAGAAATTGTAGTCAATATCTTCGGAATGTACATGAATGGACATGGAATGGCGGAAATAGCCAACAGAATGAATCAAGCCGGGATATCATATAACAACGATGGACGGAGTTGGAACAAGAATATAATAAAACGAATTCTTGAAAATCGCAAATACTTAGGCGATGGCAAATTCCCTCAGATAATTCCGCAAGATACATTTGACAGAACTGAAAAAATGAGATTGGCAAAGTCAACTAAGTCGGATGATATTCAAAAAGAAATCAACGATCTATTCAGAACAACCCTTGTGTGTGCTTGTTGCGGTGAAAAGCTTGACAGATACAAAGGCAGTAAGCATAATAGAAGATTCGCCAATTACCGAAGATGCAAAAATCCTGAGTGTACAAACCCTGCGACATCAGTGAGAGAAGATGAACTGAAAGAAATCATATCAGGGATAGTAAATGAACTTATAAGAAACCCCGAAAAAATTAAGGCAGAAAAATGCAAGCCGATGTCAACAGAAGAGGGGGAATTGGATACAAACTTTGCAGAAGAATTGAATAATCCAAGAAATGAAATCAAGGATATAGTAGCGGAAATCACAAGAGCCGCAGAATTAAGATTCGACCAATGCATAGAGCAGGACTTCACTGCCATAGACAAAAACATCAGAAAAGAATTAAGTATAAGGGCAGAAAAACCTGAACTTGATATAAAACTGATAAAAAGTATAACAAAAATAATGAGACTGCATCCCAATAAGGTGGTAGAGATGGAACTCATAAACGGAAACAAGTTCACAGGAGGGATAGACAATGACAATGATACCAATAGATGACCAAAGCATGATGGATGTGGCATATCATGATACAGGGGAAAGGTTAGAACCCGAAGTCGTGATAATTCCGGCAAGTATAGAAAAGACCGAGAAAATCACCGAGAGAAAAAATCTACAAGTAGCAGCCTACTGTCGAGTGAGTACAGACAGTGAGGAACAGATGACGAGTTATGAAACACAGCTTGAATTCTATACAAAAATGATAAATGAAAATCCAAACTGGAAAATGGTCAAGGTATTCGCTGACGAAGGGCTATCAGCAACATCTACCGCAAAAAGAACACAATTTCTCGAAATGATGGAAATGTGCAAGAAAAAGAAAATAGACCTTATCATAACCAAATCAGCATCAAGATTTTGAACCATAGTCAAGTAAGTAGACACAAAAAAGCACAATTTTTTAGGGGATCAGGCTATTTAGTCTGTTCCCAATATAAAGCTTCCGCTTCACTTGGCGTAAGCATATTAAGCGTCCCGTGTGGTCTTTTTGTGTTGTAATACCCTTCAATATATTCAAAGACAGATAACTGAAGCTCCGTCAAAGAGTGATAACATTTGCGATTTGTTTCTTCTTTTTTGAGGTACTTGAAAAAACATTCACAGCAAGCATTGTCAAAGGGATAACCTTTCTTAGAAAACGACTGCACAACATTAAGAGAATCGAGAAGC
>JAQXUJ010000213.1 GCA_029219925.1 Clostridiales bacterium
AGATTATCGATGATTTGGCATATACCCAAAATATGGAAAACGGGAAAAACGGATTTTCTGAAACCGAACCGGCAGAATACAAGGTATGGGTTGATAAGGTTCATCTTTCCGCCCCTGCAATTATCACGGCAGAGTCGGCAGGCGGCGATTGGTATCCTGCGTTCAGCCCTGATATATATTCATATTGGCTTATGGCTGAAAACAGTGCGGAAGCCCCTGTTCTTACATACACCGTTGCAGACGGTAATACCGTAAAAGTCGATACAACAGAGCAGACAGCCGACGAGAACGGAAACTACAATCTCACTCTCGGCACAGCGCAGAAGAACATTACCGTGACCGGAGAGGACGGCAGTTTTGCAAACACATACAAATTCGGATATAAGAAAAAATCTGCACTTGATGTCCCGGATAAGGTGGTAGACTATCTATGTATAGGCTCGCAGTATACAAACGGAGTATATGGCATTAATCCCGAACAAACCCTTGCGGGAAGTCTAAAATCTCTCGGCAACTTCGGAGGATACATCACATATTACTATGAAGAACCTATCACAGACAATCCAAACAATAAATATGGTATGGATTTTTACGTGGTAGGCAACAGCAGTGAAACGAATATCGACAGTATGGCTGAACTCGGACAGGTTTATGTATCCGAGGACGGCGAAACGTGGTACGCCCTTGCGGGTTCCGAGCATTATGAGGATAAGGCGATATGGGACTACACCGTTACCTATACAAAGGGTGATGACGGAAAAGCATACTGGACAGACAACTACGGAAATTCAATTGACTACGCCGCAAAGGCATGGCCGAGTGCGGCATATTACTATATGAACGACGCTGCGGAAAAGGATAGCTACACATTCACGGGCATTTTGTTTAAAAGTCAGCTTGGCAGTATAATGGGTGACAGCAAATCCCCTGCTTCCTATGCCGCAAAGGCAAGGTTCGGTTATGCCGATTACTATGCGTCAAATGTATCGGGAACTACGCTTAACGATGTAAACCCCTACATGGAAAATCCATCAAAGGCAAATGGCTTTGATGTTGCATGGGCGGTAGACGAAAGCGGAACGCCGATTGATGTAAGCGGCAAAGAGTTCCACTATATCAAGGTGGCAACCGCATCCAATATCAATGCGGGAGCATTTAATGAAAAATCCACAGAAGTTACCTATGTGGTGCGCACAACTCCGCAGAACGCAGAGGTAGGTGAAACGATTGCACCCGCAGGCGTTACGATTTCCGACGGTGCGGACAGCAAAACCGTAAACTTTACGGAAGGTCAGAAGGTTTATACCGTAAACCTTGACAATATGAAGTATATTTCGGTCAAGGTGAACGGAACGGCTGATGACGATAACATCTATGTAAACAATCAAAGAGTAGCCTCGGGTGTTGCGGCGGAAGGATTTAAGGTCACAAAGGAAAACGGCGAAGCTTTAGTTCGTGTAATTGTTCAGAACGGTGATAAAGAACCCGTAATTTATCTCTTGAAGCTTATAAGCAATGCAACAGAAAGCAATGAGCTTGTTGAGGGAATCAAGTTAAATGCAAGCGGAACAGTCAGAGAGGCTTCTACAATAAACAATACTGATTATACGGCAAGAGTCGGGTACAGAATCGGAAGTATTTCAATTACTCCTATTGCAGATAGGGACGTTACTGTTACCGTGAACGGAGAAGAGCTTGCGGCTTCATATGATTTAGCTTACGGCGGCAATACTTTTGAGATAACCGCAACGGACGCAGACGGAAATAACCGGACATTTACCTTGACTGTAACAAGAGATAACGCTCCCGCTTCAACCGGAAATATAATCGGCGTTAAGTTTGCCCTTTACGGCGATGAAAAACATGGAGATTCCGAGATTCATACCTACAAAAATGATAAGAGCAAGCTCCTTGAGTGGATTCCGCTGAAAGCATATGGAGTGGATTCGGGTGCAACAGTGCTTGACTTGTTTGAAAAGGCGCTTACGGACGCAAATCTTTCCCGGGAAAATGAAGGGGGAAACTACATTTCCGAGATAAACGGACTTGCAGAATTTGACAACGGACCGCTTTCCGGCTGGATGTTTTTATTGAACGGTGCTTATCCCGAACTCGGTATTGCTGAGCAAACCCTGAAAAACGGCGATACAATCGTATTCCACTACACAGACGATTATACACAGGAACAGGGCTCGGAAAAATGGGCATCTTCCGGCAGCAGCTCGGTTACTTCTTATACGGTTAAGTTTGAAACAAACGGCGGAAATACAATCAGCAGTCAGAGTATCGGTAAAAACGGCACTGTAACAGAGCCGACCGAACCGACGAAAGCCGGCTATACCTTTGACGGTTGGTACACAGATTTAGAGCTGACCCGGGAATATGATTTCTCCCAAAAGATAACGGGCAGCTTTACGCTCTATGCAAAATGGATTGAGGACGCGAAAGAGCATGGGGAAAATGACAAAAAATTAACATCTTTTACCGATGTTGAAAAAGGTTCATGGTACGAAAAAGCGGTTGCTTATGCCGTAGAACACAACCTTTTTAAGGGCATTTCCGACACAGAATTTGCTCCCGACAGGGAAATGACGAGAGCAATGCTTGTAGCTGTTCTTTACCGTCTTGAAAATACGGAGGAAAAAGAAAAAAAACATAGTTATAAAGATGTGGCAGAGGGTGAGTGGTATGCAGATGCAGTTGCCTGGGCGGAAGAAAACGGCATTGTAAGCGGTGTAAGCGAAACGGAATTTGCGCCGAATGACAGTATTACCCGCGAGCAGCTGGCTGCTGTAATTTACCGCTATGCGAGGATGAAGGGACGCGACATAGAGAACATTTCCGCACTTTCCGAATTTACGGATACGGACGAAATCAGCGAGTATGCGCTTGACGCCGTAAAATGGGCAAATGCGGCAGGGATAATAAACGGTGTGAGTGAAACAAAAATATCCCCCAAAACTACTGCAACGCGTGCGCAGACTGCGGCAATTCTTATGCGGTTTTTAGGTAATGATATTAAATAAAAATGCAGGCACGATGCGGACAGTCTGACATAGAAAATCAGACTGCTCGCTTTTGCCCTATAAGGAAGGAGCTTTTAAAATGAAGAAAGCACTGTCGGTTTTTTTGTGTTTGTTAATGATTTCCGGCGTATCATCCGGGGCTTTTGCTGTGGATATTGATACGGTAAACAATGCAGTGACGGATACTGCCGAATATCTGTATGAAACACTGCCCAATCCGCAGGTCGGATCCATAGGCGGCGAATGGGCTGTTATTGGTCTTGCCCGGAGCGGTGCGGATATTCCCGAAGAATACTACGAAAACTATTACCGGACGGTAGAAAAGTATATTAAAGACTGCGGCGGCGTGCTGCATGAAAAGAAATATACAGAGTATTCAAGAGTTATACTTGCCCTAACCGCTGTCGGTAAAAATCCTGCGGAGGTGGCGGGATATAACCTGCTGATGCCGCTTGGTGACTATGAAAAAACAACATACCAGGGTGTAAACGGCTCAATTTGGGCGCTTATTGCTCTTGACAGCGGTAATTATGAAATCCCTCAGAATACAAGTGCCGGGATTCAGTCAACAAGGGAGATGTATGTAAAGAATATTCTTGATAATCAGAACGCGGACGGAGGCTGGGCATTATCCGGAGATTCCTCCGATCCGGATGTGACCGCAATGGCTTTGCAGGCGCTCAGCAAGTACCGGGATTATGAAGGGGTAAAAACGGCAACGGAAAAAGCGCTTGCGCTTATGTCTGAAGGTCAGAATGAAAACGGCGGATTTTCAAGCCGGAATACGGAAAATTCCGAAAGCAGCGCTCAAATGATAGCTGCACTTTGTGAGCTCGGAATATCCCTTGACGATTCTCGATTTATTAAAAATGGGAATACAATACTTGATAACATGATGACATATTATGAAAACGGAAAAGGATTTAAACACACAAAAGACGGCGCAGCAAATCAAATGGCAACCGAACAGTGCTTTTATGCGCTTGTGGCGGTGAAACGCTTTTATGAGGGTAAAAACAGCCTTTACAGTATGAACGACGCTGTTTCCGTCGGTATCAGTCAAGATGTCGGTCTTTCCGGAAAAAATCCCGATGTTCGGAAGATGAATGTTGTATCACCGGGCAAAACCTTTGCGGATATACAAGGTGACAGCAATCAGTCGGCAATCGAAGAGCTTGCGGAGAGGAATATTATTAACGGAAAGTCCGAAAATTCCTTTGAACCAAAGGAAACCATGACAAGAGCCGAATTTGCGACAATTATTGTGAAAGGCTTGGGACTTCCGGCGACAAACAATGTGGTGTTCAGCGATGTTACATCAAACGATTGGTTTTACAGCTTTGCGGGTACTGCATATGAATATGGAATTGTAAGCGGTGTATCGGATACGGAGTTTAATCCAAACGGAACAATTACCCGTGAGGAAGCCGCCGCAATGGTTGCAAGAGCAGCGAAGCTCTGCGGTATGAATACAGACATTGAAGCCTTTGCGGCACGTGACATTTTAGCGGGATTTTTGGATTATGTAAAGGCGTCGGACTGGGCGGTAAGCGCTCTTGCTTTCTGTTATGATAACGGAATACTTCCCAATGAATTGATGGAAATTAATCCGAAAGAAGCCGTAACAAGAGCAGAAATTGCGCAGATGCTTTACAATATGCTGTCACTGTCAAAGCTCATTTAGGGAGTGTTCATGAATGGGAAAACACAAAATAATTGCAGGGATAATAATTGCCGGGGTTTTGGCACTTGTGTTCCGGTGGGGCGGAGCTGCTCCCGGACTTAGAGGCTGGAATTTGCACGGAGGCGACAATACAAATATTAATCAAGCACAGACAGGAGCACCCTCAAAAGCGACGGAAAACGCTGACACTGCCGAACCTGCCCGGAACGCAGAGGATATTCCCGTAAGGGAAGCCGGCGAGTCGGCGACCGAAGAAAATAAACCGCATAAAGCAGATAATACGCCCATGACTGCCGAGGAAAAGGCAGCCTTAGCACAGCGTATGGCAGAAGGAACAGCGTCGAATACTCAAAACGGGAATATCGGCTATTCAAAAGAAAACGGAAAGGAAACAGACGGCGGAGCGGAAAAAAACAGTTACAGAACCGAGCCTGTACCTATCGAACCCGAAAATGCGGTTATCTCCGATAAACAGCTTACCTGTACATTGTCGGTTCGTTGTGATACAATTCTGAAAAACATTGCATGGCTTGACTCGGAAAAGTCGGAGCTTGTACCGAAGGACGGTGTAATCTATGCGGAACAAACGGTTACATTTTATGAGGGGGAAAGCGTTTTCAACCTTCTTGTGAGGGAAATGAAACGCAATAAAATTCACATGGAATTTGAAAATACGCCAATATATAACAGCGCATATATTGAGGGAATTGGAAATTTGTACGAGTTTGACTGCGGCGAGCTTTCAGGCTGGATGTATAAGGTTAACGGCCGGTTCCCCAATTATGGCTGCTCCCGCTATCAGCTTAAAGAGGGCGACAGGGTTGAGTGGGTATATACCTGTGATTTGGGAACAGATGTAGGCGGAAATTATTCGGCAAGGAACGGTAGGTGATAACGTGAATGAATTTAAAACATATCATCCCATTGTAAATTTTGTGTACTTTCTGTTCGTAATCGGATTTTCGTGTGTTTTTATGCATCCTGTATGCCTCATGATTTCTCTTTTGTGTGCTTTTGCGTATTCCGTAATGCTTAAAGGGAAAAAGACGGTAAAGACTAATCTTATATATTTGATACCGACGCTGCTTTTTGCCGCACTGATAAATCCGGCATTTAACCACGAGGGTATAACAGTAATTGAATACCTGCCGAGCGGAAATCCACTTACGTTGGAATCTGTCGCATACGGTCTGGCGGCGGCAATAATGATTATAAGCGTCATATGCTGGTTTTCCTGCTATAACGAGGTTATGACGAGTGATAAATTTATTTATTTGTTCGGCGGAATTATTCCGTCGTTGTCACTTATTATTTCTATGACGCTCCGGTTTGTACCGAGGTTTTCGGCACAGCTCAAGACGGTTGCAAATGCGCAGCGGTGTATGGGGCGGGATGTGTCAAACGGCAGTATAATACAAAGGGCAAAACATGGATTGTCTATTCTTTCCGTCATGACAACGTGGACGCTTGAAAATGCGGTAGAAACCGCCGACAGCATGAAATCCCGCGGCTACGGACATCCCGGAAGAACGGCATTCTCAATCTTTGCCTTTGATAAAAGAGATAAAAAAGCGCTTTTATGTATCGTGATGTTGGGGCTATATACGCTTGCAGGCAAATTATCCGGTGGAATGTATTTCAGATATTTTCCCTCAATGAAAGCAAATGATTTTTCAATATTCGAGTTTAGTATATTCGCTGCATATTTTGCACTTTGTATGTGTCCGATAATAATTGAAATTTGGGAGGCGAGAAGGTGGAAAGCTATAAAATCGAAAATTTGAGCTTTACTTATCCAAACAGGGATGATAAAGCCCTTGACAATATTTGTCTTACCGTAAATCAGGGCGAATTTATAACCCTGTGCGGTAAATCAGGCTGCGGTAAGACGACGCTGCTCCGGCTGCTCAAAACATCTCTTGCACCCTATGGAGCATTAAGCGGAAGCATATATTTTAACGGGAGAATTTTATCTGAAATAAATTCAAAAGAACAGGCTGCAAAAATCGGTTTTGTAATGCAAGCGTGCGACAATCAGATTGTGACCGATAAAGTGTGGCATGAATTGGCGTTCGGATTGGAAAGCTTAGGCTATTCTACTCCCGAAATACGAACAAGAGTATCCGAAATGGCGTCATTTTTTGGTATCCAGACTTGGTTTCATAAAAAGGTGACGGAGCTTTCAGGAGGTCAGAAACAGCTTTTAAATCTTGCCTCGGTTATGGTTATGCAGCCGAGCGTGCTTATCCTGGACGAGCCTACAGGTCAGCTTGACCCTATTTCGGCACAAGAATTTTTGAAAACACTGGAGAAAATTAATCGTGAGCTTGGTACAACTGTGATTTTGTCAGAGCATAGGCTTGAGGACGCTTTTCCCATATCCGACAGAGTAATCGTAATGGATAACGGCAGGATTATTGCGGACAGCGCTCCACGGAGGGTCGGAGAAATATTAAAATCAACAAATCACGACATGTATTTGGCGCTTCCTGTACCTATGCGCATTTACGGCGCACTGGAGAATAACTTTGAATATCCGCTCACTGTCCGTGACGGCAGGGCGTGGCTTGAAAAATATTCCGGGAAAAATGCTGTAAATGCCGGGTTGATACCGAAAGCAGATAATCATAATGCTGCGGCAGAAACGGCGATTGAAGTAAAAGACGCATATTTCAGATATGAAAAGAATTTGCCTGATGTCATAAAGGGCTTGAATGTAAAAATAAACAAGGGAGAACTATTTGCGATTGTCGGCGGAAACGGGACAGGGAAAACAACGGCACTGTCACTGATAAGCGGTCTTAACACGCCGTATAGGGGAGAAATCCTTATAAACGGCGAAAGCATTTCAAGAGTGAAAAATTTATATAACGGAATTTTGGGAGTCCTGCCGCAAAATCCGCAGAGTGTGTTTGTTAAAAAGACGGTCCGGCTTGACCTCATGGAAATATTATCGGAAAGAAAAATATCAAGAGAAGAAAAGGAAACCGGGGTTAAAAATGTATCCGCACTTTTCAAAATAGAAAATTTACTTGATTGTCATCCCTATGATTTATCAGGCGGCGAGCAGCAGCGTGCGGCACTTGCAAAGGTGCTTTTAATGTCGCCGCAGATTCTTTTGCTGGACGAGCCTACAAAGGGACTTGACGCACATTTCAAACAGATTTTTGCGGACATTATCAGTGATTTAAAATTAAAGGGCGTAACGGTTGTGATGGTGTCCCACGATATAGAATTTTGTGCGGAATATGCCGACCGCTGTGCTATGTTTTTTGACGGAAATATCACATCTATCGGAGAGCCGAGAGAGTTTTTTGCCGGAAAGAATTTTTACACGACTTCTGCCAACAGAATGGCAAGAACACGACTCCCCGAGGCTGTGCTGGCAGATGATATAATACTTGCATGCGGCGGCAAGGTGCAGGAAAGAGCAAATAATAAAACACCCGGAATTACTTTGCCGGAGAATAATAAAACAGAAAAACAAGAGACAAAACAAAAAAAGCCGACGCTGTCAGGAATTGTTGTCGGAAGCATATTTGTCTTGTTATTTGCGGCTACCTTTATATTACAAATTAAATACGCCGGCAGCCTGCATCCATTGGCTGTAGTCATATTGCAGCTAATTTCCATTGCCGAAATCACGGCAGCGTTTGTCTGTCTGTTTCCGCAAAAGGAATTAGGGAAGGATTTTGTTCAGCAGCCGTCCGGGAGCCGTAAGCTGACAGGGCGAACAATAGCCGCAGCTCTTCTGATACTCCTTGCAATACCGCTCACGATTTATATTGGGGTATATTATTTTCAGGACAGAAAGTATTATTTTATAAGTCTTTTAATCATACTTGAAACCATAATACCGTTTTGTATGGTTTTTGAGGCCGGACGCCCACAGGCGAGAGAGCTTGTTATTATAAGTGTGCTTTGCGCAATTGCGGTCACGGGCAGAGCGGCGTTTTATATGCTTCCGCAGTTTAAGCCGGTTGTGGCGCTTGTAATAATAGCCGGAGTTTGTTTCGGCGGTGAAACCGGATTTTTGGTCGGAGCGGTTACCGGTTTTGTATCAAACTTCTTTTTCGGTCAGGGACCGTGGACGCCGTGGCAGATGTTCGCCTTTGGTATTATCGGTTTTATTTCCGGAGTGCTTTTTAAGAAAGGTTTCTTGCGTAAAACAAAAGCCTCACTCTGCATTTTCGGCGCAATTGCGACCGTTATTATTTACGGTGGTATTATGAATCCGGCAACGGTTATTATGTCGCAGGACAAGCTGAATTTTGCAATGATTAAAGCAGCATATATATCCGGAGTGCCATTTGATTTGGTTCATGCTGCCTCAACCGCATTTTTTCTTTGGTTCATATCGGAGCCGATGATTGATAAGCTGGATAGGATTAAAGTTAAGTATGGCTTGATTAAGAGATAAACAGACAAAATAACAGCAGACGGATTTGCCGCCTGCTGTTATTTTGAATGATGTGTCAAATGCTCTTTTATTTTTTCGAAGCTTAAATCGCTTATGTCATGTTCTATTTTACAGCTGTCCTCATAGGCAGTAGCTTCATCAACTCCCAGAGCCATTAAAGCCTTTGCAATAACCTGATGGCGCTCATATACTCTTTCGGCTATTTCCTTACCTTTCGCAGTCAAAGTGATACCGCCTTCGGAATCCATATTAATGTATCCTTCTTTGCGAAAATTTTTCATGGCAACGGAAACGCTCGGTTTTGTGAAATTGAGCTGGTTTGCCACATCAATGCTGCGAACATTGCCTTTTTTTAATTTTATCATTAAAATGGCCTCAAGATAATTTTCTGCCGATTCTTTTATTTTCATAATACAGGTCTCCGTAGGTTAATATATTAGAAGAGCAGAGCGTGAGCCGGTCTTGTACGACTGTATCTATTCTACTCATTTTTTGTAATAAATATTATATCATATTTGATTAGTTATGTCAAACCGACATATGTAGGTTATAAATATATTTTTTGTATTATTATCTTGACAAAATTAGTTAGTTATGATAAACTAACTAAAGTGAGTTAGTGAGAACTAACTGTTTTTTAGGATTGTCGGTTAGTATAGAATAAAAGAATGGAGGTCAGGATATGATGCCGCTGTCGCTTGCAGATGTAGGAGAAGAAAACACGATTAAAAAGATAGGAGGAAATCCGGAAGTAAAAAAGCATCTTGAAAATCTCGGATTTATTGTAGGTGGAGATGTCAGGGTAATCAATACTTTAGGTGGAGATGTCATTGTAAATGTCAAGGAGGCACGTGTTGCTATCAGTGAAGAAATGGCAAGAAAAATAATGGTATAAAATCCAAGTAATTTTAAGGAGGAAAAAATCATGAAGACATTAAGACAGGCAAAAATCGGAGATACGGTTAAGGTTGTCAAGCTCCACGGCGAGGGTGCCGTAAAACGAAGAATTATGGATATGGGTATCACAAAAGGAGTAGAGGTGTATATTCGCAAGGTAGCACCACTGGGCGATCCGATAGAGGTAACGGTGCGCGGCTATGAGCTGTCGCTCCGTAAGGCAGACGCCGAAATGATAGAGATTGAGTAATTTTTTTGATAGTTGGTTAGTTGAGACTAATATGAAAGTGAGGAATTGACAATGAATTTGAGAATTGCCCTTGCGGGTAACCCGAACAGCGGGAAAACCACGCTGTTTAATGCATTGACAGGCTCCAACCAGTTCGTAGGAAACTGGCCGGGAGTAACGGTTGAAAAAAAGGAAGGAAAGCTGAAAAAGCATGACGGAGTGACGATTACAGACCTTCCCGGTATTTACTCGTTATCTCCGTATACCTTAGAGGAGGTAGTTGCGAGAAACTACCTTATCAGTGAGCGCCCGGACGCGATATTGAATATCGTAGACGGCACAAACCTTGAGAGAAACCTCTATCTTACTACACAGCTTACCGAGCTTGGTATTCCCGTTGTGATTGCAATCAACATGATGGATATTGTAAGAAAGAACGGTGATAAAATCAATATAGCAGAGCTGTCACGCGAGCTTGGATGTAAAATCGTTGAAATCTCTGCTTTAAAGGGAACAGGGATTTCCGAAGCTGCTGAAGCGGCAATTGAAGCAGCAAGGAACGGAAAGACGGTTCCGATGCATACGTTTTCCGGAACGGTAGAGCATGCAATCGCCCATATCGAGGAAGCAGTGCTTCATGATATGCCGGAAGAACAGCAGAGATGGTATGCAATAAAGATTTTTGAGCGTGATGGAAAGGCGATGGAATCGCTCCGTATTTCAAAGGAAACGATGTCACATATTGAAAAGGATATTGCTGCGGCAGAAGAGGAGCTCGACGATGATGCGGAAAGCATTATCACCAACGAAAGATATA
>JAQXUJ010000214.1 GCA_029219925.1 Clostridiales bacterium
GCTGGAGCAGGTAGGCGAGGATAATATCTATATCTTCGGACTTAAGGCGGAGGAGGTCGCCGCAAGACTTAAGTATAACAATTCCGACGAGGTTAAGACAATTTATTCCACCAACAGCGCACTGCGTAAAGCTCTTGACCAACTGATTTCGGGCGAAATTGAGCCGGAAAATACCCAAATTTTCCGGGATCTTTACCAGACACTGCTGTTCGGAGATTACGGATTCCCCGATACCTATATGGTGCTGCGCGATTTCGAGGCATATTGTCTGACCCAGGACAGAATATCCAAGGACTACAATAATAAGTCAAAGTGGTGGCATATGGCGATTATGAATACGGCGTCCGGCGGATATTTCTCATCTGACCGTACAATTGACGATTATAACAGAGAGATATGGCATTTAGAGCCGATTAAATAATCGGTGATTACAGAATAAATTTTCAAAGGGCAGGCTTAAGGTCTGCTCTTTGTACAGTGGAGGAAATAGATGAAAATTGAGCATGATTCAAGGTCGCTCCTTTACCGCAAGCCGTTCGGAACTGTCACCTGCGGAACACCGGTGAGGCTCCGTCTGGCACTGACCGATTTCGGCATCCCATCCCATATACGCGTGGTGTGTGAGTTTGAGGGCGGGCGGGAATCGGTTAATATGGCGTATGTTTTTGAGGTGTCCGGCACGTATGTGTACGAGACGACGGTGAATATGCCGAAGGAGACGGGACTTTTTCATTATTATTTTGACATAGGAACTCATCAGGACCGTGTGTTCTACGGCAATAACGCCGACGGATTGGGCGGATTGGGTGCGGTATATGATGAAGAGCCGGAGAGTAAATATCAGATTACCGTATATGACAAGGACTTTGATACCCCTAAGTGGTGGCGTACCGGTGTATGCTATCAGATTTTTCCCGACAGATTTTATAACGGCAGCGAGGACGGCGAATTTTTGGGTCAGCGGGAGGATATTATCAGAAGAGATTGGGGCGAGGAACCTTTTTATAAGGCTGAGCAGTTTGGAGGGACGTATCTTGCCAATGACTTTTTCGGCGGCAATCTTTTGGGGATTGAAAAAAAGCTGCCCTACCTGAAGGATTTGGGGATTTCCTGTATCTATCTGAATCCGATTTTTAAGGCTTTTTCCAATCATCGCTACGATACGGGCGATTATAAAACAATTGACCCCTTGCTTGGAACCGAAGAGGACTTTATAAGACTGTGCAGTGCCGCAGAAAAGCTGGGAATGCGTATTATACTGGACGGAGTATTTAATCACACGGGCAGCGACAGCATATATTTTAATAAAAATGGCAGCTATGACAGCGTGGGAGCATACCAGTCCAAGGAGTCCCCGTATTATGACTGGTACACCTTTACCGATTATCCCGACAAATATGAAAGCTGGTGGGGGATTGATACTCTGCCTCAGATTAATGAAAAAAGCGCCGGATACCGGGACTATATATTGGATGATAAGGACGCTGTAGTAAAAAAATGGCTCAGATGCGGTGCTTCGGGCTGGCGACTTGACGTGGTTGACGAGCTCCCGGATTTTTTTGTTAAGCTTATTAGAAGTAGGGTTAAGTCGGAAAATCCCAACGCGGTTATTATCGGCGAGGTATGGGAGGACGCATCGAACAAGGTGGCATACGGCGAGCGGCGCCGGTATTTTATGGGTGCGGAGCTGGATTCGGTTATGAATTACCCATTGAGAAATGCGCTGGTTGATTTTGTTAACCGGGATATTGATGCGGAAGGCTTTGACAAAAGGATTATGAGTCTTAAGGAAAATTATCCCGCACCTGCGTTTTATGCCGCCATGAACTTTTTGTCCGGTCACGATGTGGAGCGAATTTTGACGGTAATGGGCGGTGAGGACAAAAGCTCGAAAGAAGAGCAGTCGGGCGCACGCCTTTCCGGTGAGAATAGACTGAAGGCGGTAGAAAAGCTAAAATGTCTGATTACTATGCAGACTCTTTTACCGGGTGTACCTACTATATTCTATGGAGATGAAGCGGGAGTTGAGGGGTATGCCGACCCGTTTTGCAGGGCATGTTTCCCATGGGGAAAAGAGGATAAGGAGATTTTTGAGTATTATAAAAGGAATATTGCGCTCCGAAACGGACAGGACGCCTTTAAAAACGGTGAGTTTGAAACGGTTTATAAGGTAAACGGCGGCTACGGATTTGTCAGATATACAAAAAACAGCAGCTATGCCGTGCTGATAAACGCCGGAGAAGCGGAGGTTTTCCGGCTTGATGCAGCGCGTTTCGGAATGTATCATCTTTGCGGCGTATTCCATAATGAAAGCTATTCCTCAGACGATGGTATCTACTATATTAAAATGCCGGAATATTCCGTAAAGGTGTTTGAAAACATAAAATAACATCTCTTAAAAACCGCAGAGGGAATGAGGAGTCTCTTGATGCGGTTTTTTTGAATGAAAAACATAACTTTTTTGGTTTATTCTTTTTTTTCTTGACTTTTGCCGGGCGTCATGATACTATTACTAAAGAAGAAATGGATTTTGAATAGTCAATCCCGTAAAAACAACAAACAGTTATGAAAAACAGAGAAAGGACAGGAAAAATGGATTTTAAAAATATACCAAAAAAATACCGTCCGATTCCTTTTTGGAGCTGGAATGAAAAGCTGGAAGAGGCGGAAACGGCGGAGCAGATACATATAATGAACGAAGCAGGCATAGGAGGCTTTTTCATGCATGCCCGTGGCGGTCTTCAGACTGAATACATGGGCGAGGAATGGTTTGACAATGTCCGTGTCGGAATAGATACCGCCAAGGAGTGCGGAATGAGTGCATGGGCGTACGATGAAAACGGATGGCCCAGCGGTTTCGCAAGCGGAGCAGTAAACGCTCTTGGTGTTGAATATCAGCAAAAATATCTTCGTATGAGCAAGACTGAGCCGATGGAAAATATCATTGGAAAATCCGGCGAACATTGGTTTTATTATGATATAAACCCGTTTTATGTTGATGTTCTGGACAAAAAGGTAACAAAAAAGTTTATTGAGCTGACTTATGAGCCGTATTATGAACGGTTCGGCGATAGTTTCGAGGGCTTTTTTACCGATGAACCGCAGATTTCAAGGGATGGAATCCCCTGGAGCTTTGTATTTGAAAAAGAATACAGGGAACGGTTTGGGGAGAATATTTTGGAGCGGCTTGAGGAGCTGTTTCTTCCTATTGATGATTTTAAAACGACAAGACAGAAGTTTTGGAAAATGGTAACCGACTTGTTTTCGGAATCATATATGAAGCAAATACATGACAGCTGCGCCAAACATGGTGTAAAGTTTACGGGTCATCTTCTTTCGGAGGAAACGCTGAATTCGCAGCTTTTATCTAATGGCGCATGCATGCCCCAGTACGAATATTTTGATATGCCGGGAATGGACTGGCTGGGGAGGGACGTATTTGACTGCCTGACCGCTCGTCAGGTTTCATCTGTGGCGGAGCAGCTGGGGAAAGCTGATGTCTTGTCCGAAACCTTCGCACTGTGCGGTCATGCCGTGAGCTTTGCGGAATTGAAGGGCATTTACGAGTGGCAGATGGTACGTGGAATTAACCGTCTTTGTCCCCACCTGGAGGGTTATTCCCTGCGCGGTCTCAGAAAGCGTGATTATCCGCCTGCAATGTATAAACAACAGCCATGGTGGAGCGAATATGACAAATTTACCGAGTCTATGTCGCGCATCGGAATGCTTCTGTCAAAGGGAAAGGTACATACGGACGTGCTTTTGATCCACCCACAGACCACGGCGTGGACCCTTTACGATTACGGTAAGAATGTCGGAATTAAGGAATTAAACGACAGATTTATCAGCATTGTCAAGGAGCTTGAACAGAAGCATATCCTATTCCATTTAGGTGACGAAACAATTATGGAACGCCACGCCCGTGTGGAAAACGGCAGACTTATAATCGGAACGCAGTCATATGGTACTGTAATTTCAGAGTGCTGCGAAATCCTGTTTGACAACACGAAGAGACTTCTTGAGGAATTTGTAAGCCAGGGCGGCAAAATCGTAACGGCGGATGACGTTAAGGAAAATGCTGTAACCGACAATCCCGACATCACCTACACGTTGCGCAAATTTGACGGATTTAACATCCACTATTTTGTAAACAGCTCATACGATCCAAAATCGGCGAGGATAACTGTCGAAGGGAAGGTACTCGACATTCTGACGGGCGAGCTTGAAGATTTTGACGGCGAACATGAGTTTGAGCCGTGGGGAAGTCTGCTAATAGTTGAGGACGGCAGCAAAAATGTACCCAAGGCTCCGAAAGCCGACGTTGTAACCTTAGACGGCGACTTTGACGTGATAAGGGCGGAAAATGCAATGACTTTAGACCGGTGCGACTACTATTTTGATGGCGAGCTGCAGGAGCGGAACGGATATGTTCTTAACATTGCAAACCGCGCCAACGACCTGAAGCGCAAGGTTAAAATTCATCAGGATTATCGTATTATGGCGGATTATGTGCCGAAGCAGTTGTATCTGGTTTGCGAAACGCCGGAGAGATTCGATATAAAAATAAACGGCAATCCTGTAACCCATGAGTCTTGCGGATATTTCCGTGACAAGAGCTTTAAAAAGCTGGATATTTCAGGAATGTTTATACAGGGAGAGAATGTTATCTCCTTTGACTGCGATTTTGTACAGCCGCAGGAGGTTTACGACAATCTTGAAAAATCAAAGATATTTGAAACGGAAAAGAATAAGCTTAGCTATGACATGGAGATAGAGGCGATCTATCTTTTGGGTGATTTTGGTGTAAAAACCGAAGGAAGCTGGGAGAGCTGCGGACAAAATAGCCCAATGGAAGGATTAGGCATGCGATATTCGGGCTGCTTTGTGATGTCTGAGCCAAAACGCAGCGTAAGGCTGAAACATATTGAACAGCAGGGTTTCCCATTCTTCTGTGGTGAAATGGAGCTTTGCGGAAAGGTGAAAATAGAGGGAGACAATCCCGTGCTGGTTATAGACAAGAGAGGAATTAATGCTGTTAAGGTGGAGATTGACGGCATAACAAAGACAATGCTTTGGTCAGACAGGCTCCCCCTTTCCGATTTTAACGTGAGGGGTGAGACGGAAATCAAGCTTACGCTTATTAATAGCCTTCGTAATCTGTTGGGTCCGCATCATTTGGAGGTGGGCGAGTCAGGCTTCGTAGCGCCGTCAAGCTTTTTCAAAGAAAACTGTTTGTGGAAAACCGATTTCGGCGACGGCGAATGGAACGATGATTATTGCTTTGTGGAAACAGGAATATAACGGTCTGTGTTAATATGATGAAGCGCCATATTGAAGATGGTTCTTGACGCATATTTTGGGAGCATAGCTGAACGGAAAAAATCCCGGCAGCATCACGGTAAGCGGTGGTGTTGCCGGGACTTATGTATTATTGACATCAAAAAACCCCGTCCTTGGATAAAGACGGGGACATTTTTATTCAGCAACGAAAGGCAGAAGAGCAATTTGTCTTGCTCTCTTAATAGCTATTGTAAGCTGTCTTTGATGCTTAGCACAGTTGCCGCTTATTCTTCTCGGAACAATCTTACCGCGTTCGGTAACATATCTTCTGAGCTTAGCGGTATCCTTGTAATCGATGTTTTCTACCTTATCAACACAGAAAACGCAAACCTTTTTCTTTGCACGTCTTGCCTTGAAAGGTCTTTCTGTCTTTTCAGCCATGATTAAATCCTCCTATCAATTTTTATCGGGTTAGAACGGCAGGTCGTCTTCCGAGCCGTCTATTGCCTGAAATCCCATATTGTCAATATCGCCAAAAGCGTTATCCTGTCTCGGCTGCGGAGCGGCATGTCCGTAATCCGCACCTTGCGAATGGGTTTCATTTTTTGAGCCGGTGAAGTAGACCTCATCAACCATAACTTCGGTTGAATATTGGCGCTTTCCCTCCTGATTATCCCATGAACGGGACTGCAGCTGACCGACAACGGCAATCATTGAACCCTTTTGGAAATATTTGCAGATAAATTCCGCCTGCTGACGCCATGCCGTGCAGTTAATAAAATCTGCGGTTTGCTGACCTTCCTTGGCAAAACGTCTGTTAACGGCAATGGAAAATCCGCATACAGCCACCCCGTTGGGAGTCTGGCGCATTTCCGGGTCACGGGTAAGTCTGCCCATTAAAATTACTTTGTTCATAATGACACCTCTTGATTATTTGTCCTTACGAATAATGATGGTTCTTACAATACCGTCTGTAATTCTGTACTGTCTGTCCAGCTCCTTTGGGAAATCTCCGTCCGAAGTAAAATCAGCAAGAACGTAGTAACCCTCCGTCTTATCATCAATTTCGTAAGCAAATCTTCTCTTGCCCCACTCTTCAACGGACTCTAAGGTACCGTTATTTGAGATAAGGTTTGTGAACTTTTCTGTTAAAGCCTTAACAGCGTCCTCTTCAAGACCTGCATCAATGATAAAAATTGTTTCATAGCTGTAGATTAGTTTTTCAGCCATTTTCGCACCTCCTTATGGACTTATGTCCCAAGATGTATCCCTTGGGCAAGGATTTGCTCATCATGAGCTTTACTATTATACAACAAAAAAACCGCTTTGTCAAGCTTTTTCACACATTATTTTATGTTTTCTTCATCCTGAATTAAATCGAAGTAGAAATCATATAGCCGAGAAAGTCCTTTTGCATTAAGACAAGACAGATTAAAGTCGACAAGATTTTGATTGAGGCTTATATGTTCTGTAGACTCAATATCCTTTTCGGTAATATTAAGGGCGGCAAAAAGATCGATAATACGTTTCACATCGGGTGTACGGCGTCCGCTTTCCCAATTTGATACCGCTGTACGGGAAACGCCGAGCGTATGAGCCAATGCTTGCTGTGTTATGTGATTTCTCAGTCGTGCTTCTTTGATAAAATCACAAAAATTCATTATTACACCTTCTTAATTTATATTATAGTCATTTTATTGGAGAAAGTCAATAGGACTGTTCACAGTTTATTAATAAAATATTAATACAAATTAATTTTTTATTCATACGCATGTCAAAAGCATATGGTAATATTAGCATAAAGAATAAAAATAAAGCAATTCGCAAAAGATATTGCAAGGAGGAGATTGTTATGAAGAAATATCCTTATACAGATTCTACAGAAATAATTAAATACGAGCCAAAGGTAAAGAAGCATCACAATTTCAAAAAGTTCATGCCATGCATATTATCGGCGCTTCTTGCCAGCGTTATAACTGCGGGAGCGGTAGGAGTTGGCGGATACTATTATCTGAAGCCCCTTGCAGCCCAAAGCGTTGCATATAAATCGGACGGAAGCACGGTATCGGGCGGCGCAAGTACTCTTGCGGCGGCAAGCGGAAAGGCTGAACTGAGCGTCACCGAGATTGCAAAGAAGGTCGGTCCGTCTTGCGTGGGCGTTATCAATAAAACAAAGGTACAGCCTCAGAAGTACTACGACCCATTCAGCGGCAGATATTTCTATTATCAGCAGAGTGATGAGCTTGTGGAGCAGGGGTCAGGCTCGGGTATTGTTATCAGCAGCGACGGATATATAGTAACGAACCAGCATGTCATTTCCGAGGCAAGCGAGATAAATGTTATATTAAATACAGGAGATGAATACAAGGCAACGCTTGTAGGCGCTGACGAAAAATCCGATTTGGCGGTATTAAAAATTGACGCAAGCGGTCTGCCGGCGGCTGCGCTGGGTGATTCTACTCAGGTTGAAGTCGGAGAGCTTGCGGTTGCGATAGGAAATCCGTTGGGTCAGGAGCTTGCCGGCTCGGTAACACAGGGATGCATTAGCGCCGTAAACCGTAAAATGACGGTAGACGGCAGAACCTATAATCTGCTTCAGACCGACGCGGCTATAAACCCCGGAAATTCGGGCGGTGCGCTGGTTAATAAATACGGCGAGGTTATCGGTATTAACTCAATAAAGATGTCCCAGACAGGCGTAGAGGGTATTGGGTTTGCGATAGCAATTTCAGAGGCAAAGCCTATAATAGACGATTTGATGAACGACGGCTATGTTTCGGGCAGAACCCTTATAGGAATTACCGCCACCGAATCGCGAAACGGACTGACTGTTTATTCGGTATCACCGGGCAGCGGCGCTGAGGAAGCGGGAATTAAGAAGGACGATTTGATTGTCAAGGCTGACGGACAGGTTATAAATACCGTTGACGCACTCAATGAAATTAAAGATAAAAAATCTCCCGGAGACTATATAACTCTTACCATTATCCGCAACGGCGGACTTACCGACGTAAAGGTTAAGCTTCAGGAGGAGAAGCCGGAAAATAAATAAAGTGATATGACAAAACAATATCTCTGACAGTATCCCGACAAAGACGAAAGCGCTTTGCCGGGATTTTTATGCTTGCATGACGTTTCGGTTTTGCTCATGCATAAGTTTTGGTAATAAACATGGTCGCATGAACTTAACCGATGTATACATAAAACGGAAATGCTCAACAAATTTTGCAGCTTTTTTGGAATATGAAAAGTATTACTGTTGAAAAGGTCTGTAAAAAGGTGTATAATGATACAAAGGAGGGATGTAAAAGTGGGACAGGAAGAAAAAAAGACGTTGGTCGAAAAATATTTCGATATGGTGTATAAGCTGGCTGTTTCTCAGACAAGAGATTTGCAGCACGCAGAGGATGTCACTAACGATACATTCCTTCGGTTTATCGAAAGCGATAAGCGTTTTGACAGCGAGGAGCATGTAAAAGCTTGGCTCATTCGTGTAACCATCAATCGCAGCAAGAGCATATTTTTAAGCGCGTGGTACAAAAAAACCGTACCTTTGGACGAGAGTATTTCGGAGGAAATGAACGAGGAGGAAAGCGATGTTTATATGTCTGTTTTAAAGCTTCCTCCGAAATACCGCGCCGTTATACACCTGTTTTATTATGAGGACCTTTCAGTTGCGGAAATTGCGGACACTTTGAAAATAAAGCAGTCCACGGTGCGTTCGCAGCTTACAAGGGGCAGGGCGATGCTTAAAGAGGTCTTGAAGGGAGATGATGAGCTTGTTTAAGGAGCGTTACAAAAGTGCAAATGATAAAATCGCGTCAGACGTGGCTTACGAAAGGTTTATCACTAATCTCGGCGAACACA
>JAQXUJ010000215.1 GCA_029219925.1 Clostridiales bacterium
ACGCGGATTTATGCGGTAGTCGGAAATCTTGACATGCTCTTTCCGAGAATTAAAATGAGAATCTCAGTCGGCGGTAAATTTGTAGAGGTTAATCCTGCCGATGCGTTTGAAATGCCAAGCGGTACATTTCCGCAGGAGTGGTCGGAAAACGTATCGACCGGCGGACGGAGGGACAAATATGAGGCTTGAGAGTGACAGACCGGTAAATATAGTTGTTATAGGTGCCGGCGGTACGGGCGGCTACGTCATACCGCACCTTTACAGGATTGCACACGCATCCGAACGTGATATCCGTATCATTATTGCGGACGGCGATCTCGTAGAGGATAAAAACCTGATACGTCAGAATTTTTCAGCATGTGATGTCGGCAAAAACAAAGCCGCGGCTATGGCGGAGAGGTATTCGGGCGTGTTCGGTGTTGAGACCGAGTACGTACCTGAATATATCGAAGATGAAAGCCGGCTTTGCGAGCTGCTCGGCGTAGAATGCGGCAGCGGTGATTTGCAGCCGCTCGGAATACTGATAGGTGCTGTGGACAATAACCGCAGCCGGGTGATGTGCAATAATGTGTTCAATATGCTGGATAACATTATTTACATTGATTCGGGCAACGGCGAATTTACGGGACAGGTTGTGTGCGGAATAAAGCGTTACGGCAGAGTGCTGTCAAAGCCTGCCGCACGGATTTATCCGGACATTCTGACCGATGCCGAAAAGTTCCCGTCCGAGCTGTCGTGTGCCGAGAGAAGCATATCCGCACCGCAGTCGATTGCGGCGAACGTAATGGCGTCAACTGCGATTGTGTCGATGCTGTATTATCTTCTGATTGACGGCAGCTTGCAGAGCACACGCATAGCGTTTTCAACGCGAAAGAATTTGATGAAAAAGATTGCATAGAGGAGAGAAAACAAAATGAAAGAAAATATGATTTTTAAACAGAACAAAGAAGTGGTTATGACAATGGATAAGACGGTAACAACAGTCACCGAAAGCGTTGAGACGGTCGATGACGGCGGAAATAGGCACCTTCACAGCGGTCGGTATATGCGTCGGGTTGATAAAAACGCAGCTGCCGATTTGAGGGAGGCGGCATAAATGGCGGAGAGCTATTATGTGCTTGACAGACTTTCCGCGCTGTCGGAGGCTCTTGGTCTTGCGGCAGAGGTTATGCCTATAAAGCGGAATGCGATTGAGGTGTACCGCGGCAAGAATAATCTTGTAAAAGCACAGGAGACGTACAAAGAGCTTGAAAGCATAAAAAATGCACTTGCGGAAAATGCCGGGGCGTTGCGTCTGTTATTTCTGGAATGTGATATGGCGGAGGGTGCGGATTTTGCGGCAAAGCTGTATGCGGCGGTCAAGGGCTTTAACCTTATGACGCCGGACTACACAAAGCTTACCGCGGCAATTTTGCATATGCGCTCACTGATACCGGATATGCACACAGCCGATGCGACGCAAATCGGGCATTTGATGAATAACCTGCGTATGGGCTATTATCCGACTGATCCGGAGCATATGAAAATGCTGAAAGCCGGGCTTGACTTCCCGAAAGAACGGGTTAATATGCTCGACCCCTGCTGCGGCTGCGGGCTGGCACTTGCCGAGCTTGCAGAAGACGAAAATGCGGCAGCCTACGGTGTTGAGCTTGACCGCGACCGTGCACAAACGGCAGAAAAGCATTTAGACCGTGTCGGGTTCGGCAGCTATTTCTATTCGCGGATAAGCCGTGACGCGTTCCATGTACTGTTTTTAAACCCGCCGTATTTGTCGGTAATAAACGAGAGCGGAACGAAGGCAAGACACGAAAAGAGGTTCTTGGTGGAGAGCATTTATCATCTTATGCAGGGCGGAATTTTGATATATGTAATTCCGTACTACCGCCTGACTGCGGATATTTGCCGTGTAATCTGCGACAACTTTGAAAATATCTCCGTATTCCGGTTTATGGATAAGGAATTTGCGAAGTATAAGCAGATTGCGGTTATCGGCACGCGAAAATCCAAAGAAAAGTCGGAAGAAGAACGTGCGGAGGTTTTATCACAGTATGCGATGATGCCGGAGAGAATACCGTATATTTCAGAGCTTAAGCCCGAAAGCTACCGTATTCCGGATAAGGAAAAGAAGGTAGAAATCTTTAAGGGTGCGGAATTTAACGTGGGCGAGCTGAAACGTCAGCTGGCAAAGTCAAAGTCGATTGATATGCTGTTTGAGAAAAGCCGTATAGACGCAATGGAAAAAAGACCTCTCCTGCCGCTTTCGATAGGGCAGGTCGGATTAATCGGCGGCAGCGGCTTGATAAACGGATATATGGACTGCGACTTTCCGCACGTTATAAAGGGCAGAGTGATAAAGGAAACAAAAAAGCGGTTCGATAACGAGAATGAAACGCTGACCGAAACCAAGGTCAATAAAATGCTGTTTAATATTCTCACACCGGACGGCGTAAAAAGACTATCATGAGGAGGAATTTATATGGAAATGCAAATTAACAAGGAAAACTTTTATGACAGCATTACAAAGCTGAGGAGTAAAAACAAAACAGAAAAGGAATACAGCGAGGGATTTTTGTATCTGCACGAAAACATTATATTGAGGACAATAAACGGTGAAAGATTTGACATCAGCGTTCTGGATCTTTCAAAATTCACTGCCGATGACCTTCAAGAGTATATTCAATATTACGATAATCAAATCGGTCCTAAACTAAATATGCTCGGCAGACTGAACAGTTTGATTAAAAATTCCATAGGCATATTTTCCGGCGGACGGACATATTAGGAGACATGCATATGAATGAAATTTTTAATAATCCGGATTTATCCACATTCTTTGATGTTCTGGAAAAAGTAAAGGACGGTTATGATGCCGGTGCGATGAATATCTTGGAGCATTTCCGGGGTGTCGGCTTAGATGGCGACAGCTATTATGAGCTTGAGAATGAAACTTTGTGTAACTCAGCGGAATTTGTGAATTTTGAGCAGGTGTATGCACGAAACAATGACGGAAGTTTTGATGAAGACGGAGAAGAACTGTATACCAAATACTTTTTTTCGAGCACGGACATGACCGAGTATTACCGTGAGCTTTACAGGCTTTACGGTAAGAGGCTGATATCCTGCCGGGAATATCAGATGAAAAGATGTGAGATGACTGATTTTGTCAAGGTGTGGCTGCTTAATACCGAATGTTATGCGTGCGGTTCAATGTGGTGCAGCCTGATGACAAAAATCAATCATAAATATGCAAGTGCAATACGTATCAATATGGATTATAACAATTGCTGTTGCTATGTGACAGACTTGTCTGTGGCTCTTATTACAATTTTCGCAAAGTACACAAAAGAACTAAAGCTGCTCAGAGAAAAATACGGAAATGCGGAGGCGGAGCGATGAAGGATTTAATAGGAATGAGCTTTCGGATAAACAATGAGCTGAATGTCGAGGCAGACTATACTGTAGGAAAGGTTAAAAAACATAAGATTATCGATATCAACAGATTTTGCGATATTGTAAGCAAATCATCTGAGGTAACCGAATGTAATACAGGAATTTTGCCCGCAGGGTGCATTGCATACCGCGAAGCTCCAAAGACATTCAAGCGTTTTGTTGTACTGGAATTAAAGGAAAGAAGAATGAATCTTACGTATGAAAAGACGATGTATCGCGATTTTCCACTGCCGCGGTTAATCTACGGCTTTTGGGTGGACAGATACGGAAAGGTGACATCGGTTAAGGTTACGGTGGCGGAAAACGGCAAACTGACGGAGAATACAATCCTGTATGAATATCCGTTTTCAAACGTCTCGGACTATAAGATGTGTACCGGCAGTAATCAGCTGCCGACAGTGAAATGTCTTGCTCAGCTTGAAAGAATGCCGTATTACATTTTCTCTATGCCGGACAACAATGATTTGTACCGTAAGTACAACACAAAGCTGAATATGGAATACCGAGACCTTTTGGAATATCTGAAGGACAAGGATTCGGATTTCTATTATTCCGATGTACTTGTGCAAAACGGGGAAACACTTTCGGACTTCATAAACCGGGCTTGAGGAGGAGTATATGGATAAGAACAAATACTTAGAGGAATTCGGAAAACCTTTTCCGAGGGATGACGTCAAATGGCGTCTGCAGAATGTGGACGAGCAAAAATCGGTAGGACGGGCAGTGCCGTACCTTGACGCACGTGCCATTGCCGACAGGCTCGACAGTGTTGTCGGGCAGAACCGCTGGCGTGACGATTACCGTGAATGGCGCGGTATCGACAAAAACGGCAAGCCGATATATGCACAGCTTTGCACCATATATATTTATGATGAAGAGCTGGGCGAATGGATCGGCAAAACCGACGGTGCAGAGAATACCGACCGCGAGCCGATAAAGGGCGGTCTTTCCGATGCATTTAAACGGGCTGCAGTCAAGTGGAATATAGGCAGATATTTGTATCAGTTCAATGCCGAGAAGGTGTCGGTAAAAAAATGGGGTAAAAACTTCTATATCACCGATGACGCACAGGCAGAGCTTGACAGGATATATGCCGATACGGTCGCTAAAATTTTCGGCAATGAGGCAGGCGAGGCAAAGCAAAAACCGCCGGCATCCGAAAAACCGCCGGAAAACAAAGAAGCTCCCGTGTTTGAAATAAATGCGGTGGAAACGCAGGTGGATAAAAGTGCACTCATATTCAGCCGGAACGGAACGAGGTACAAGGCATATATGCAAGGCGTGGACAAACGGCTGCAAAACGGAACGCGGATTACCAATGTTCGTATTAAACGGCACAAAACCCCGGTAGGCGAGTGTAATATTTTAACAAGCTACGATATTGCGGCTTAACGTTATACTGTACATCACAAGAATAAGAGGAGTAATGTTTATGGACAGAATTAAAAAAATTACCGTGTTAAAAGTAAAAATGGAGGGATTTAAGCGATTTAAAGAACCGTATGAGGTCAATATGAACAAGCTGACATATATAGCCGGCGCAAACGGTGAGGGTAAAACCACCCTTGCCGACGCTGTCAGCTATGCGTTTTGCGGAACGCCGTTCTGGGGCGAGGGTTCATGCGACAGGCTGAAAAACCCGGACTCGGGAAAAATGTCCGTAGAGGTGTGTTTTGCCGATGAAAACGGCGAGGTACATAATCTGAGCCGTACAAAGAACGGTGATACCACGGCGGTTGTCCTTGACGGACATACGATGCGTCAGGCGGATATGGCGGAGACGTTTGCGGAAAAGAATATTTTTCTGTCAATTTTAAATCCGCTGTATTTTATAGAAAAGCTGGCGGGCAACGGAAAGGACTTTCTGCAAAAGCTTATGCCGCGTATTCCGAAAAAGCAGATACTTGAAGGGCTCAGCGATACCACAAAGGTACTGCTTGAAACGGAAGAATTTGCAGAACCGGAGGTGAGCATAAAGGATAAGCGAAAGGAAATCCGTGAGCTTGGCGAGAGTGCCTTGCATATAGAGGGTCAGATTGACGCTCTTAAAAAGGAATTTTCCGAGGCTGAGAAAAATATCGACGCCGTAATCAAGGAATTTGAAAAGCTTGTAAATCGCAAAAATGAGCTTGAAGAAAAGCAGCCGAAAGGTTCTGCGGCGGAAAAAGCCGATGCAGCGTCAAAAAATGAGCTTTACCAAAAGCTCGCCGAGGCGAAGGCGAGAACTTATCAGTCAAAATATGCCGATGAAATAA
>JAQXUJ010000216.1 GCA_029219925.1 Clostridiales bacterium
TGAAAAATGTAAACCGTATGACTTTTACCAGTATTGGGTTAACGTGCAGGACGCCGACGTAATAAAATGTCTTAAGCTTGTTACCTTTGTGCCTATGGACGAAATCCGTGAGATGGAAAAATGGGAGGGTGCAGAGCTTAATAAGGCTAAAAAGCGGCTTGCTTATGAGGTTACAAAGATGGTTCACGGCGAGGAGATTGCAAATCAGGTTCAGGCTGCTGCCGAGGCGGTATTTGCCGGCGGCGGAGTGAGCGCTGACATGCCCACTACCGAGCTTGAGACAATTGACGGTATGGGAGTTCTGGATTTGCTTGCTGAAATTAAGATTGTAGCTTCAAAAGCAGAGGGAAGACGTCTTATTCAGCAAAACGGTCTTTCCATTAACGATGAAAAGGTTAGGGACGTCAATATGACGCTTGATAACGGCTTTATCGGTGAGGATGGAATGATTGTCAAAAAAGGTAAAAAAGTTTTCCACCGAGTAATTCTAAAAAAATAAACTGAAAAATCCTTTTGAAGTGTTAACTTCAAAAGGATTTTTTGAACCTGTATACTTTAGGGTAAATTTGCTTTTAAACAGAATTTTACTTGCTTTTTTAGTGTTGATGAGTGACGCCCATATATTATGGCTTTACCCATTCACCTGTTTCTTCGTTCTTTTGCAGAACAAGCTCATATCCGCCGCCGGCACGATTGAAATAGATTTCTGTATCATTTTCACTTAGCTCTAATTCAAATTCGCTTTTTGCTCCAAATGAACTGTTAAGACCGCCAAAAGCAGAGTAAAAGGTAAGGTAATGAGGTTTTGCGCCGCCGCCTTTATCCTTAAATCCCCTTATATATCCCATAGATGACATAACATGGGCATTGAAGGTCAGTTTTGCGCCATCCTCTGATACGGAATAGTCAAATAATGCTACGTCCGTTCTTTTGCAAAAGCCCGTTCCGACTAAAAAGGACAAAGTCAGTACAATTACCGTTATTGCAAGTATTTTTTCTTTTTTCATATATCACTCTCCTAAAGGGTTAAATTCTGTAAATATCCTTTGGATTCACGGAGCTGATATCAAGCTCCGAAAGCGCCTTTTCTGCAAGCTCCGCATCGGAAACCTTTACAATCATAAGAGCCTTTGAAGTGACCTTGCCCACAAATGCGTACATATAATCTACATTTATTGAATTTTGCACAAGAACCGAAAGTATGCGGGACAGTCCGCCCGGCGTATCGTCCATGGCAAGAGCAAGAACCTTTGTCAGCTTTACCACAATGCCGGTCTGCTTTAATATTTCGGCTGCCTCCTCGGGATTGTTTACTATCAGCCGCAGAATACCGTATTCAGATGTGTCGGCAAGGGATAGAGCGCTTATATCAATATTATTTTTTCCAAGTTCATCAATAATTGCCGCCAGTCTGCCCGGCTTGTTTTCAATAAATACCGAAAGCTGTTTAATCAACATAATTTCACTCCCTTTATTTTATATTACGTTTGTCGATAACTCTTTTAGCCTTACCCTCACTGCGCTCGATGGATTTCGGGTTTACAAGATGAATTTTTGCCCCAATACCCAAAACCTCGCGAAGTTTTGCGGTAATGGTCTTTTCAAGATTTTCAACCGAACGAACATCATCTGCGAAAAGGCTCTCGCTCATTTCTACATTAATGTCGAAGGTATCGGTATTATTTACACGGTCAACGATAATCTGATAGTTAGGCGTAATTCCGCCGCCGGTTTGCAGAAGAACCTCTTCAATCTGGCTGGGGAATACATTTACGCCGCGGATAATAAGCATATCATCGCTTCTGCCGCAGGGTTTTTTCATTCGGATATGTGTTCTGCCGCACTTACATGGTTCGGCAATAAGACTGCACATATCCCGTGTGCGGTAACGAATGAGGGGGAAGCCTTCCTTTGTAATTGTGGTAAATACAAGCTCTCCCTGTTCGCCGTAGGGAAGCACCTCTTCCGTTTCCGGGTCGATAATTTCAGGGATAAACATGTCCTCCCAAACGTGCATTCCTGCCTGCTCGCTGCATTCGCACGCCACGCCGGGACCCATAATTTCTGACAGACCATAAATGTCATATGCCTTTATGCGAAGCTTTTCCTCAATTGCGCGGCGCATATCCTCTGTCCAGGGCTCAGCACCGAAGATTCCGGCTTTAAGGCATAGATTGTCGGTCATTCCGGCTTCCTCCACCGCTTCTCCCAGGTACATGGCATAGGATGGTGTACAGCAAAGAACAGTCGACTTGAAATCCACCATGGTTTGTATCTGGTTGTGTGTATTCCCGGAGGATATGGGGATAACGGTTGCACCGATTGTTTCGGCGCCGTTATGCAGACCGAAGCCGCCGGTAAACAGACCGTATCCGAACGCAACCTGTATAAAATCCTTGTTCGTGAGCCCGATTGCAGTCAGCATGCGGGCTATGCATGTATCCCAATTTTTTATATCATTTTTCGTATATCCGACAACAATTTTTTTGCCGGTCGTTCCGCTTGACGCGTGGACGCGGACAATATCGTCGGTGGGTACGGCAAACAGACCGTAGGGATAATAGTCACGCAAATCCTGTTTATAGGAAAAGGGCAGCTTTGAAAGGTCGTCCACCGATTTTATATCGTCCGGTTTTAAACCCTTTTCGTCCATTCTCCTGCGAAAAAGCTCCACATTTCGATACATTCTGTTGACCTGCCAAACAAGCCGTTCACTTTGAAGTTTTTTCAGCTCCTCACGGGGCATTGTTTCTATCTCTTTTTGCCACATAGCCAATGGTATCACCTCCGTATTTATAAATTATATCCAAGCTCAAAGGCTTTCAGGTTTACGTCAAGAAATTTTTCCGGTACGGTAGCTTTAATGGTGTCCCGCCATTTATCGTAGGGAATATCGGTGCTTTTCGCCATTACGCCTATTAAAACGACGTTTACAGACTTTTGATTTCCCGCCGATACTGCCGCCGATAGGGCGTCTACGGGAATGACGCATACTTTTTCGGACATTTTCCTTTCAAGATCGGAGGGATATTCCATAGCGCCTGTAATGACCGGCATAGGGTCGATTTTCTGTGTATTGACTATTATTTTGCCGCCTTTTTTCAGATATGGCATGGCGCGGTATGCTTCAAGCATTTCAAAAGCAAGAATTATATCCGCTTCACCTCGGCCGATAATTGGGGAATATACCTTGTCGCCATACTTAACATATGTAACAACGCTGCCGCCGCGCTGGCTCATTCCGTGAACCTCGGAAACCTTAACGTCATAGCCATGGCTTATTACCGTATTGCCGAGAATACGGCTTGCAAGCAGTGTTCCCTGACCGCCTACGCCCACTATCATAATATTTTTTGTCATAGCTCAGTCCTCCTTTACGATTGCGCCGAAGGGACATACATTAATGCAAAGTCCACAGCCGTTACATTGTGTGACGTCAATTTTAATGCCGCCTTCCGCCGTTTCGGAAATTGCGGGACAGCCCAACTTCATACACATTTTGCATTTTTTGCATTTATCGGTAACGGCGCAGTGCCCGGAATATTTAACATATTTTAAAAGTGCGCACGGACGCTGTGCTATTATAACCGATGGTTCATCGCGGCAAGTTTCTTCGCGGACAACAGCCTCAAAGCCCTTCAAATCAAAGGGGTCTGCGACGGTCACGTGCTCAATGCCGACAGACCGGCACAATGCCTCAAGGTCTACCTGTTTGGTAGCTTCGCCTCGGATAGTGCGTCCCGTGGTGGGATTATCCTGATGTCCCGTCATGCCGGTAATTGAATTATCAAGGATTATTACGGTATTTGCACCTTTGTTGTAAACTATATCGATAAGCCCTGTTATGCCGGAATGGATAAAGGTAGAATCACCGATAACCGATACAAGCTTTTTGTTAAATTCAGAGCCTCGAGCTTTTGCCATTCCTAAGGCTGCGGAAACGGACGCACCCATGCATATTGTGGTATCGACGCTTGCCAGCGGCGCCGCAGCGCCCAGGGTATAGCAGCCTATGTCGCCGGATACCGTAAGCCCCAGCTTTTTAAGGACGTAGAAGGTGCCTCTGTGGGGACAGCCGGGACAAAGCACGGGCGGACGGGACGGAATCTCTTCGTCAAGCGAAACCGATTCGGGAGTGTCTTCTCCTAAAACCGCCGTTTTTATCATGGCAGGAGTATATTCACCCAGCATAGTGAACGAATCCTTGCCGATTACGTTAATTCCCAAAGCCTTGCAGTGGTTTTCGATTATCGGGTCAAGCTCCTCGATAACGAACAGCTGTTCCACTCTGTTCGCAAAATCACGTATGAGCTGTTCGGGAAGAGGATTAACCATGCCAAGCTTTAGAAAGTTTACCTTATCGCCAAGAGCTTCCTTTGCGTACATATATGAAATTCCGGAGGTGATTACGCCGATTTTACTGCCGTTTAGCTCGGTTTTGTTAAGGTCGCTGTTTTCGGCAAATTCAATGAGTTTTTTTGTTCGCTCCTCAACAATAACGTGACGTTTCACTGCCATCGCCGGCATCATAACATATTTTGGAACATTTTTTTCATATGGTTTTAATTCCAAATCGGTTCTTTCACCGATTTCAACCATGCTCTGCGAATGGGAAACACGGGTGGAAAGACGGATAAAAAACGGAGTATCGAATTTTTCGGAAAGTTCAAACGCACGGCGTGTGAACTCCTTACATTCCTCCGAATCAGAGGGTTCAAGCATGGGAGTTTTCGATGCGGCGGCATAATGGCGGGAATCCTGTTCGTTCTGGGACGAGTGCATTCCCGGGTCATCCGCTACGCAGAATACAAGTCCGCCGTTAACGCCGGTATATGAAGCGGTAAAAACGGGATCTGCCATGACATTAAGCCCCACATGCTTCATGCAGGACATGGCCCGGGCACCGCCGATAGACGCGCCGATTGCGACCTCTGCCGCAACCTTCTCATTGGGCGACCATTCGGCATATACTTCATCATATTTTACAATATTTTCAGTAATTTCGGTACTGGGAGTACCGGGATAAGAGGCAACAACGCGCACACCGGCTTCATAAGCACCCTGTGCTACCGCGGCATTACCAAGCATAAGCTTTTTCATATGTTTTGCTCTCCTTTACTCAATTTCATTTTCGTGCGCCACAACCGATTTTGCACCGTACAGCTCACGGAGTTTGGGTTTTTCTATCTTACCGGTAGGATTACGAGGAATGTAGGCAAAAATAATTTTTCTCGGTCTTTTATATCGGGGCAAATCACGGCAAAAATTCTCAAGCTCAGCCTCCGTCATTGTTTCGCCTTCTTTAAGCTCAACTATGGCAGCGGCAATTTCACCCAGACGGCTGTCGGGTATGCCGATAACGGCGGCATCCTTGATTTTGCTGTTCTTCCGCAGAAAATCTTCAATTTGCACGGGATAGAGATTTTCACCGCCGGATATAATTACGTCCTTTTTGCGGTCTACCAGATAGATAAATCCGTCCTCGTCCTCACGCGCCATGTCACCGGTAAAGAGCCAGCTGCCCTGCAGAACGTCAGCGGTTGCTTTTTCGTCCTTGTAGTAGCGGGTCATAACTCCCGGACCCTTTACGGCAAGCTCGCCGACTTCGCCGGGCTTTACTGCGTTATGCCTATCATCCACAATGCGAACCTGCCAGCCGTAGCCTGCCTTGCCGATTGCGCCGACCTTATGTATATTTTCCACGCCGAGGTGAACACAGCCGGGGCCGATGGACTCGGACAAGCCGTAGTTCGTATCGTATTGATGGTCGGGAAATTTTTGCTTCCATCTTTTAATAAGGCTGGGAGGAACCGGCTGTGCGCCGATATGCATTAGCCGCCACTGTGACAGCTTGTAATCATCAAGGTTAATATCACCCCGGTCGATTGCGTCGAGGATATCCTGTGCCCAGGGGACAAGCAGCCACACAATGGTGCAGCCCTCATCGGACACGGCTTTAAGAATCCATTCGGGTTTTGTGCCTTTTAATATTACCGATTTTCCGCCTACCAACAGGCTTCCGAACCAATGCATTTTCGCTCCGGTATGGTAAAGGGGAGGTATGCATAAAAATACGTCGTCTTTAGTTTGTGAGTGGTGCTTTTGCTCGGTAAGGGCCGCATGCATAAGGCTTTCATGATTATGTACTATGGCTTTCGGAAATCCGGTGGTACCGGATGAGAAATATATAGCGGCATCATCGCTGTCGGTAAGCTTAATGTCCGGCACATAACAGGAACAGTAGGTTACCAGCCGATCATAGCTTTCGGCAAAGCTGGGACAATCTCTGCCGGCATAAAACCACATTTTCACCTTGGGTATACGGTCGTAAATTTCCTCCACGCGTCCGGTAAATTCGGGACCGAACACCAATGCGTCCGCATCGGACAGCTTAAGGCAATATGCGATTTCCTCCGAGGTGTAGCGGTAGTTAAGAGGAACCGCCATCGCTCCTGCCGCAAGAACGCCGAAGTATATGGGCAGCCACTCGATACAGTTCATCAGTAATATCGCAACCTTGTCACCTCTTTTTATTCCGCGGGACAGAAGCAGGTTTGCAAATCGGTTTGCACGCTTGCTGAACTCGCTCCAGGTGATTTCCCGGCGATATGCTTCGCCCTGATTGGACTCAATAAGGGAATATTCTCTCCAGGTAATGTAGGTTTGGCTTTCAAGCTGAGGATTTATTTCAACAAGAGCGGTATCGTTTGGATAGAAGTCGGCATTTTTCTTGAGAATTTCGGTAATAGGCATGGTAAATACTCCTTTTTTCAGAGAATTTGTGTATAAAAAAACCTCTGTAATGATACAGAGGACGGAAAAAACCCGCAGTACCACCTTAATTTGCATTATTTTCAGGTACGTAAAGATATTTTTGAAGGAGCGTGCTTACAGCCGTAAGATGGCGCTACGGCGGGAAAAGATGGGTTTTACATGTATTCCTCGGTTTTGCCGATACGCCCGACGGGACTGCATGACGATTGACAAACCCCCTATAATCTATATAAAAAGTATATAATATTATTAAAAAATTGTCAAGTTTTTTTGTGGAATATAATTGAAATTAATAAAACATTGTGGTAAAATAAAGAAAAAATATGGAATGAGGTATAAAAGGTGAAAATAATAAAGACGCAATTATGGGATAAAACTCCGGGAATGTGTGAGGAAATTCCACAGCTGACCGCATACATACCGGAAAATAAAAGGTCGGACGCAGCGGTTGTAATTATGCCGGGCGGAGGGTATGCTATGCGTGCCGACCATGAGGGCAAGGGTTATGCGGAATTTCTGGCAGATAACGGCTATACCGCATTTGTGTGCGATTATCGTGTGGCTCCGCATCGCTTTCCCCTTCCGCTTCTGGATTCACGCCGGGCGGTTCGCACCGTTCGGGCAAATGCGGCGGAGTACGGTATAGATAAAAACAAGGTTCTGATTATGGGTTCGTCGGCAGGCGGACATCTTGCGGCGCTTACTTCAACTTATTATGAAAAGATTGAGTTTGAGGGTATTGATGAAATTGACCGTGAAGATTTTATTCCGAACGGGCAGATTTTATGCTATCCCGTCATAAAGCTGCTGGACAAGGGACATCTCGGTTCCGGAGAAAACCTGATGGGAGACAGAGCCGAGGAGCTGGGGGAAAAGCTGTCGCCCAATAATATAGTAACCGATAAAACGCCGCCGGCATTTATCTGGTCAACCTTTTCCGACGGATGCGTGCCGGTGGAAAACAGCATTGACTATGCAGAAGCCCTTCATAATGCGGGAATAGGCGCTGAGCTGCATGTATATCCGGACGGCAACCATGGATTGGGTCTTGCAAACGGCGGCGAATGCAGAGCAAATGACCATGTTTCTTCTTGGTCCGGAGCGCTTTTAAAGTGGCTTGAGTATAATAATTTTTAAAAAGTGCTTGACAAATAAGCAGGGATATGGTATAATATACGCAATTTAGAACGATTGGCTTATAGGAGTGACTGTTATGATGAAAGCTTCAGCAGCTTATATGATTAACCTCCTTAG
>JAQXUJ010000217.1 GCA_029219925.1 Clostridiales bacterium
CAAATCATCATTTGAATATTGACCGTGAGAATAGTGATTTAGCCCTGCAACAAATTTCCACAGCGGATCGTTATTTGTTAATCCTAATGGAGCAATATCGGTAACAATAAATAAATAATTTATGACATTAAACACCCCAAAGTATACAACTGCAACGATACCTAAATTGATGAGATTTTGTTTTATATTTTCCTTTTTTAAAGTAATTAATAAAAACAATATTGTTGCAAAGAGCGGGATAATGCTTTCGGGACGCAGGACATTGGCAAACGCTAACAGCGCGCCGAAAATCAAATATTTAATGTGTATATTCCATTGTATTTTTTTAGAAATCACGATATAAATGCCCAAATAAATAAGAAATGACGAGACAAACTGATTCGACAGAATGGTTGAATAGAAAACAGTAAAAGGCAAAAAGCAATATATTATTGACATACATTGCGCCGCTTTGTTTTGCGTGAACTCATCGGCTATTTTATAAACAAGCACGCAAGTTGCCGCCCCAAATATACAATTAAGTATTTTCAGAATCATTACGTTGTTACATATTCTTAAAAAAATACTTTGAAAAAAAACAAATCCCAATTGATAAGGCCAAGCTTGAAAATACGAAGAATTTATATAATCATTGTTTCCGGAAATCATTTGTTGAGAAGCTTCAAAAAGAACTTGAAAGTCAGACTCAGGCGGTGTAGGCACCGCAATAACAACACAAAATCTCAATACAAAAGCCATCAGGAACAAAAAAAGCGAAAATCGTTTGATACTGACTTTATTCACAAAAAACAAAACAACAGCAAATAAAGCTATCGCAGCAAAAGAACCTTCAGGCAATAAATTCAACGGTACACTAATAAAAAATGCCAAAAACAACAATACCCATAAGGTTTCTAATTTTAAATAACTGCAAACATTTTTCATTATATTACTCCTTTAAGCCAAATCCAAGCTCCGACAGCAGCAAAGGGATTTGTACAATGCCATTCCTTTTGTAAACAATATTATTAAGGTTATATTAAATTAGTCGCTTTAATTATATTACCATATTCTTCTCTAATAAATCAAGATTTTTTCAAATTAAAATATAAAGGGAAAAGCATTCTATGCAACTAAAATATGTTGAAATGATATTGAATTTATGTTTTTATTAAAATTAAAAGCCGCTTAACAAAACTGCTAAACGGCTGAAAAACAGTATTCACTTTTTATTCCGCCTGTGAATCGAGGGCGGCTTTGATAAGCCCTAAAAAAAGCGGGTGCGCCTTGTTTGGGCGGGATTTAAACTCGGGGTGGAACTGAACGCCGACATAAAATCTGTTATCGGGGATTTCCACCGTCTCTACAATATGTCCGTCGGGCGAGGTGCCGCTGATAACCAGTCCCTTTTCGGTCATCATATCGCGGTAGTCGTTGTTAAACTCATAGCGGTGGCGGTGGCGCTCGCTGATTTCAGAGGTTTTATAGCACTCTTGCATCTTAGTTCCCGCAGTGATTTTGCAGGGATACGCGCCAAGCCTTAATGTGCCGCCCTTGTTGATTTCGGCGTTCTGGTCGGGCATAAAGTCGATTACCTTGTTGTTTGAATTTTCGTCAAACTCGCCGGAATTAGCGTCCGCAAGCCCGCAGACATAGCGTGCAAACTCGATTACCGCAATCTGCATACCGAGACAGATTCCGAGGTAAGGCACATTATTCGTTCTCGCGTAATGCGCGGTGGCGATTTTGCCCTCTATTCCGCGGTTACCGAAGCCGCCGGGGACTAAAAGCCCGTCACAGCCCGCAAGGGTTTCGGCGACATTGTCATTGGTAATAGTCTCTGAATCAATCCACTTAATCTGCACCCTCGCGCCGTAGACATAGCCCGCGTGGCGCAGAGCCTCGGCGACCGAGAGATACGCGTCGTGCAGTTGAACGTATTTTCCCACAAGCCCTATCGTAACCTTTTTGTTGCGGTTTTTAATCCGCTCCAACATCTCGTTCCAGTCGGTAAGGTCGGGTTCTGAGGCGTTAATGCCAAGCTCCCTGCAAACAATATCCGAAAAATGGTTCTTTTCAAGCATTATCGGTGCTTCGTATAAAACCGGAATTGTCATATTTTCAATAACGCAGTCGGGCTTAACATTGCAGAACAGCGAAATTTTCTTGAAAATATTGTCCTCCAGCGGCTCGTCACAGCGAAGAACTATGATATTCGGGTTAATTCCCATTCCCTGCAATTCCTTGAC
>JAQXUJ010000218.1 GCA_029219925.1 Clostridiales bacterium
AAACTCAACGCTTGCAGCAAGACATCACAGACCTTATGCTCGAAAGTATTGAGCAGGGGCAGCAAATCACAGACCTTGAACTTTTAATAATGGGAGGTAATGAATAATGTATAAGAAAATCAAATCAAGATACGACAAAGGCTATATCCGCATAGACCAACCCAAAAGATGTGTTGAGCTTGGAGTAATCACTCCGAAGCAGTACGAGACCATATGTGGCAAGGAATACGTTGCAGACGAGGGCTGATAGGAGGGATAATCAATGCCGAACTTAACACCGAATTATAACTTGAAAAAGCCGCTCGGAACAGAGTCGGCACTCATCAGCGTTCTCAATGAGAATTTTGACACAATAGACACAGCGTTGAAGCCTGCTGTGAGCGACACGACAGCCCCGACATCAAGCTCTACATCGGGATTGCTTGCAACCGTTCTCGGTTGGTTTGCAAACCGAATTAAAGCAATAACGGGCAAATCACATTGGTATGACGCACCGCCGACAACCCTTTCGGCGGCTGCGAACCATATGGGCTATGGTGGCACTTCCCGACACCCGAACGCAACAACAAGCACATCGGGGTTTATGTCTACGGAGGACAAAGTACTCTTAGATAATGCTACTGCCGAAGCATACAGCGGTAGGCTTATCAAAAGGGACTCGTCCGGTAGAGCGAAAGTCGCAAATCCGAGTAATTCACAGGATATAGCGAATAAAAGCTATGTAGATACTTATTGTGTACGTAAGGCATATGGAGGAACAATGTCAGCGATACTCACGGCATACAGTAATAGCTCGTATTCGACAAAGCAAGTGCGGAATATTGTATTTTGGACTTCCGGTAGCACACCGCCCACAACATCATACGGAGACATTGTTATCAAGACATTTTAGGAGGTGCAGTAATGCAAGTTACATATTGGTACCCATATATCGGATATTGGGGAGACAATTATAAATACGGGCTTGATTATGACGAAAGCCGTGTTTATCTTTCAGGCAACTACACATATCCTCTTGTCTCTAAAACGCAAATGCCAAACGTGTCGCAATTCAGATTTTCGGTGTCCGTATGGTCGCAATATACTGGACTGTTCAATAGGCAATGGTATGTATACGGCTACACTTCAAGTAATTCGTGGGAGGTGCTGCATACGTACACCTTGCCGGAATATACCGACAACGGAACAGACGCCACAAGCGGTGAACGATATTCTGCTACGATAAAACTGGATATATCGTTAAGTACAAAAAAGAATATCAAAAAAATTGCTACCGTTCCGACAAGCCGAATGGGAAGCAGTGTAACGTGGTCTATCGCTCTTGATATTGAAAAAGCCGAAATTACAGAGGACATTGCGGAACTTGACTTGAAAACAAGTAATTGTTTTTGTGGCTTATTTACGAAAACAAGCTATTATTCATTGAATAAGCAGCCTGCTGAGGTGCAAGTAAACATCGGAAATGAAAATCTTGTCTCTGCAACAGATATACTTGTCAACATTGACGGAGAACTCGTGTCGCTTCTTAAAATGAAAACTTGCGATTTTATTGCAACAGAAAAAGAGCAGACAGGCGTTGTAGCCTTTTCCCCTTCGAAAAGCTGTTCATATTCAATTAACACATATACGCAGTCCACGCCGTCTGTTGACGGAGACGGTGCATATTTTTGGGTGTGTAGCAGCGATATGAAAGAGTTGACGAGCATATCTTCGTCAGAAAGTGTAACGCTTGAAGCAGGCAAAAAATATTATATTTTCGTAATTGACGCTCCATATAATACCGCTCTCGCCCACAGAGTTGTAAAAATATATACCGAATAGGAGGTAAAGCAAAATGAGCGAACAGGATATTGCAATCAAGCTCAACGACCACGACCACGAAATAGGCTCGCTGAAACATCGTGTATCGGACGTTGAGAAAAAACAGGAGGAATTTGTGAAGCTCTCCCGGAACGTGGAGCGGCTTGCCACAAATATGGAGCTTATGCTCAAAGAACAGCAAAAACAGCGTGAGGAGCTTAACGAGCTTCGGGACGCTCCGGCAGAGGAATACAAATACTACAAGCATATCGTTTGGGGTTGTATAATCACAGGACTTGTCGGGGCTATCATCGGGGCGATACTGGCTACTGTAATTCATTAAGGAGGTAAAATACTATGTCTACAAAAAAAGCAAAGATTTCAGCAAACACAATCGCAAGAACAATTTGTCTCGTGGTTGCACTCGTAAATCAGATTTTGGCGATTTACGGAAAAGAGGTGCTGCCGTTCACGGAGGACAGCATTTATCAGATAGTGTCGCTAATTGCTACACTTATCACGGCAGGCGTTGCGTGGTGGAAAAACAATTCCTTTACGTCAGCGGCAATCGAAGCGGATGACTATATGAATTGCTTGAAAGGCAAGGAGTGATTGAGTATGCTTCCAATTCAGAAAAAGCTCACGCCGTATAACTATACGGCGATGAGCAACAAACAAAATCTTTACATTGTCATACATTATGTCGGCGGCGTATCTACCGCTAAGAATAATGTAGACTATTACGCCCGTAAGAAGCTCTCCGCTTCCGCTACATATTTTGTTGATGAGACAAGCATTTGGCAATGTGTTGAGGACTATAATCGGGCGTGGCATTGCGGCGGCGGTCTGCAAGGCAGCGGAGGACACACATTTTTCAAAAAATGCACTAACTCCAACTCTATCGGAATTGAAATGTGCTGCAAAAAAACATCGTCCGGGCGTTGGTATTTCGAGGACACTACGGTCAAGAATACCGTTGAGCTGACAAAATATCTTATGAAGAAATACAATATCCCGGTCGAAAGAGTAATCAGACACTATGACGTTACCGGGAAGATATGCCCCGAACCGTATGTCCGTGATGAAACAGCGTGGAGCAATTTCAAGAATATGCTTATCAATAAGGAGGACGAACCTATGACTGCACAGGAAAAGGCAAGTTTTGACGCTCTTGTAAAAAGCGTATCGGAGCTTTCCGCAAAAGTAGACAAGCTCTGCAACAAAATGATTTATGCGTGGGTAGATGATAATATGCCAGAATGGGCGAGACCGACAATTTCAAAGCTCGTTCAGAAAGGCTACCTCAAAGGAGATGACGAGGGCAAGCTGATGTTAGATGACAATATGCTCCGTACCCTTGTTATTCTTGACAGAGCCGGAGCGTTCAAAGAATGATAAAGGTCTCTGTTATCGGAAATCACGAGAAAATCAAACATTATCTCGGAGTATGGCTGAAAGTGTTCGGGTTTGAGGTAACGGACACAGCTCCGAACTTCACTATTGAGGTCTTAACGTCCGACAGCAATGTCATTACGCATAGTAATCAATCAGAGCTTGCAGGGCTTATTCGTAGCCTTGTTTATGACTTTGGTATATACGAGGTTGTCAGAGACAAAAGACTCGCCGAAAGGGCAGATTTGAGCGTTTCAGCGTATTCCGATTTATGTAACATAGAATGTGCCGTACTGTCAAAGCTCATTGTACAGGCGGTCATCAAATTCTATGAATAGCAAAAGCACCGGGGAGAATGTTCCTCGGTGCTTTTATATCCGTTACAGCCGTACTATTTGACACAGGGCAAGCCCGTAGAAAAATAGGTGTTCGGATATTAAAATGTTTGGTGGAGATGACGGGAGTCGAACCCGTGTCCGAAAGCATATTCACCCCGGCATCTACGAGCGTAGACTGTGATTTAAGATTCCCCTCACACAGCGCCCACAGTCAGGCTCTGTGCTGCGGTAGTTTTTATTTCCTGACCGTCCCCAAAACAAAAGACGATTCATGTTCACCACTTGGTATTCGCCTTAAATCCGGCCGTGGTATGCGAGGAATAAGACGGCAGCCTTAATTAGGCAGCGTATGCTAAATTATTTCTAGCGTTTATATTTAAAATTCGGACAGTTTTAAGTGCTGTCCGGCACTGCTCGCTTCCGAAGCTTCAACACCCCCGTCGAAGCCGTTGCATCCCCATATTTATTTTATTATATCACACTTATACAGAAATATCAATTGCAATTTTTTGCCACTTTTTTTGCCCGGTTTTTGCGGCATGGTTCAACATATCCGGGATACATTCTGCCTATGCCTATTTCAAAGTGTTCTTCCAGTTCCTGTAAAGAGTTTATGTCAAAATCTCTTAAAATATGCAAAAGCACCATCGCGCATGCATATGCATCATCACAGGCGGTATGATGTGAAAAATCAATTCCCAGCGATTCTCCGAGATTATTCAGTTTGTGGCTGGGAAACTCAGGATACGCTTTCTGAGAAAGCTTTACCGTGCACAGAAAATCAAATGCCGGCAGCTCAATATTAAACATTTCAAGGGTTTTACGCAGTGCACCTATATCAAAGGAAGCATTATGCGCAACAACCAGCCTGTTTTCAAGATATGGCTTAATATCCTCCCAATATTCGTCAAAGGTGGGTTTATTGTATACCATCTCCGGTGTAATCCCGTGAATGGCAATATTATAATCGTTAAATTTAAAGGGAGTAGGACGAACAAGCAATTCCTTAACCTCTTTAATTTTGTTGTCTTCAACTACGCAAATCCCCATACTGCAAATACTTGTCCATTCAGAGGTAGCGGTTTCAAAATCTATTGCTACAAAATCCATTTTCTGCTCCTTGATAGGATTTTTTTGATATATAATATTATATCACATAACCGGAACAGAAGTCAACAGAAAAAGATTAAAAGGGATTGCAATACTGCGGTTTTTGTGTTATAATAATAAAAAATAAACCGGAAGAAGGGAATGAGTTTATGAGTAAATTTTCATATACTCCCCAAGGAGTATGTTCTGTACAAATTGATTTTGAAATTGACGGCGACACGGTACATAACGTGAAATTTACACGTGGATGCAACGGCAATACACAGGGGATTGCACGTCTGGTTGACGGAATGAAGGTGGACGAAGTTATTGCACGTCTTAAAGGTCTTAACTGCAACGGACGCGGCACGAGCTGTCCGGATCAGCTGGCAGCGGCTTTGGAGCTGGCGAAGGAACAAATGTAATATTTTAAAAAGTCCTCTCATATATATAAAATGGGAGGTTTTTTAATGAAAAAATTTGTAATAATTTTCAGTATTTGCCTTGCGGCAGTTATTTTTTTTACTTCAAAAGCAGGACAGACGGTCAGTACGGCGAAAATATACTATGTGGACAGGCAGCTTCATAGGCTTATTCCGGTTGAAACGGAGATTAAATCAGGGGATGCCCGGAAAGAGACGGAGCAAATTGTGAAAAAGCTGGAGCAGGGAAGAAATTCCGACAGTGTTCTTAAGCTTATACATATTTCAGACGAGGAAATATCGGTTAAGGTAAACAAGGACACGGCTGAGGTCAATCTTCCTCTTTCGCTAAAGGAAAATGTACCGAAAAACCGTGAAAGCGAGCGGCTGATAATATACCAGCTTGTTAATTCCCTTACGTCTATCCCGGAAATAAAGTATGTCACATTTACAATTAACCATGAGAGACGCAGTGATTTTATCGGTTTTTTGGATATGCGCGAAATTTTTACGCCATGTTATGACATATAGCTATTGAATTTGTCTGCATTTTGTGATAGAATATATTAAAATGTTTACACGAAAGGAAAACGGTTTTATGAGTATAACAAAAGAATTTTTCGGAAAGACAGACGCAGGAGAGGTTTATGCATATACACTCGATAACGGGAAAGGCTTGTCGGCGGAAATCCTTACAAGAGGAGGAACGATAAGGCGACTGATTTTTAACGGTACAGATGTTGTTTTAGGAAGAGAAAAACTGGAAGGATATATTGAAGACGATACTTATTTCGGCGCTTTAATAGGCAGAAATTCCAACAGAATTGAGAATTGCGAATTTGAGCTTAACGGCAGAAAGTATCAGCTGAAAGAAAACGATAAGCACAGATATAACAATCTTCACGGCGGTCCGTGCGGATTTGACACTAAAATCTGGAATGTCAGCGCTGAGGACGGAGATGAACCAAAACTGATACTTACAACAACGTCAAAGGACGGGGAGGAAGGGTTTCCTGCAAATGCGGAAATCAAAGTAACCTACACTCTTACGGCAGATAATGCTCTTGTGATACACTATGAAGGAGAGGCGGACGGCGATACGCTGATGAATATGACCAATCATGCGTATTTTAATCTTAACGGGCATGACTCAGGAAATACAAAGGGTCATACTTTACAGTTGAACTGCAGCTTTTTTACACCTATTAATGACGTTAATGTGCCGGATGGAAGAGTTTTATCCGTGCATGGTACGCCGTTTGACTTTACTGAGCCGAAAACTCTCGGAAGAGATTTGGATATGAGCAACGAACAGCTTAAAATTGCAAAGGGATATGACCACAACTTTGCTATTGACGGAAGAGACTTTAGAAAATTTGCTGTTCTTAAGGGCGATAAAACCGGTATCGTTATGGAATGTTATACCGACCGTCCTGCGGTACAGCTGTACGGTGGAAATTGGGTTGACGACAGTATTCCCTGCAAGGACGGCGCACATTATGATGAATACCAGGGCGTTTGTCTTGAAACGCAGGTTTTCCCGAATTATACAAAATACTCCCATTTTCCGTCGGGAATACTGAAAAAGGGAGAAAAATACGACAGCGTTACTGAATACAAATTCAGCATGGAATAATTAGGAGAACGGACTAATGAGGATAGTAGTAAAGGTTGGAACATCAACTCTGGCGCATAGAACGGGAAATCTCAATATTCGCCGGGTAGAGGCTCTTTGCAAAGTTTTGAGCGACCTCAAAAACGGCGGCAATGAAATAATACTGGTGTCATCGGGAGCAATAGGCATGGGCGTGGGAAAGCTGTGCTTAAGCAGACGTCCCGACGATATTCCCACAAAGCAGGCTGCGGCGGCGGTGGGACAGTGCGAACTTATGTATACCTACGATAAGCTGTTTTCCGAATATAACCATACGGTAGCTCAGATTTTGCTTGTGGGACTGGATATTGAAAATCAGGAACGCAGCATAAACTTTAAAAATACCCTGTTCCGCCTTTTGGAACTGGGGGTTCTTCCTATTGTAAATGAAAATGACACCGTTTCCACCGCAGAAATTGAAATCGGAGATAACGACACTCTTTCATCGGTAGTTGCGGCGACTGTGGAGGCGGATTTACTGATTTTACTTTCAGACATTGACGGGCTGTACACAGCCGACCCGAATAAGGACTCGTCAGCTCAGCTCATTCATCGTGTGGAAGCAATAACCCCGGAAATCGTTGCTGTGGCGGGCGGAAAAGGGACATCCTTAGGCACCGGCGGCATGTCTACCAAAATTAAGGCTGCGGAATATGCCAATGAGCATGGTATAGATATGGTTATTGCAAACGGTTCTAATCCTTCGGTATTATATGATATTATAGACGGACGGGACGTAGGCACAAGATTTGTTTCGGTTAGAGGGTGATGTTATGAGTACTCAGGAAATATTAAAGAAATCAAAAGAAGCTTGGACAAATACGGGTTTGATTGATACTGACACAAAGAACAGGGTATTAAGGGCTATGGCAGAGCAGCTCAGACAAGATACGGACAAGATTCTTGAGGCAAACAACACTGATGTTGAAAAAAGCCGAGGGATAATATCCGATGTCATGTTGGACAGGCTCTTGCTCTCCCGAGAGCGTATTAACGGGATGGCGGAGGGCATTTCTGCCGTGGCGGAGCTTCCCGACCCGGTTGGAGTTGTTATGGAGGAGCATACTCATAAGAACGGGATGGTTATTAAAAAGGTTTCTGTTCCTATAGGCGTGGTAGCGATAATTTATGAGAGCCGGCCCAATGTTACATCAGACGCGGCGGCACTCGCATTTAAAAGCGGCAACGCATGTATATTACGCAGCGGGAAGGAAGCCTGGAATTCCGCAAATGCCGTGGTAAATTCTCTTCGGACTGCCCTTCATGACTGCGGAATACCCAAGGAATTTGTGAGTCTTATTGAGGACACCGACAGAAGGAGCGCAAATGAAATAATGACTGCCAATGAATATGTGGATCTGCTTATTCCGAGAGGAGGACATGGACTTATTAGCGCATGTGTTAACAATGCAACGGTGCCGTGTATTCAAACCGGCACAGGTATATGTCATATATATGTGGACACCGATGCCGACCTTGAAATGGCGGTTAATATAGTAAATAACGCTAAAACAAGCCGTCCGTCAGTCTGCAATGCATGTGAGGTTTGTCTGGTTCATGAGGAAATTGCCGGAGAATTTTTGCCTATGCTTCAAAATGCAATAGGCAATAGGGTGGAGCTTAGACTGGACAAAGCCGCTGCGGAATACATTAACGGAAAGGCAGCGGGGGAAAATGATTTTGATACTGAATTTCTGGACTATATTCTGGCGGTGAAAATTGTCAGGGATGCAGAAGAAGCAATCGCGCACATCGGAAAACATTCCACGCATCACAGCGAGGCAATTATTACAGAAAATCATGTAACAGCCGAAAAATTTTTGAATATGGTTGACTCAAGCAGTGTGTATTGGAATGCGTCCACGAGATTTACCGACGGCGGAGAATTCGGACTTGGCTGCGAAATGGGAATTTCAACGCAAAAGCTCCATGCAAGAGGACCGATGGGACTTCGGGAGCTGACAACATATAAATATAAAATATACGGAAACGGACAAATTCGTTAAAGGGCAGCGCTGTGCTGTACCGGAATGGAGGATAAAATGAGTTATTTGGCAGGATTTATCGGAGCGGGAAATATGGGGGGAGCATTGGCGCGTGCGGCGGCAAAATCCGCAAAGGGAAGTATTGTCGTTTCCGACAGGGATAAAAAGAAGGCGGCACAGCTGGCTGAAGAAATCGGTGCCAAGACTGCTGACAACAGTGAAATTGCTAAAAAGGCAAAATATATTTTTTTGGGAGTAAAGCCGCAGATGCTTACGGAGCTTTTTGAAGAGATTGCCCCGATTTTGCAGGAAAGAAAGGATGAATTTATTCTTGTAACTATGGCTGCGGGACGTGCAGTTGAAACGGTTGAGAAGCTGGCAGGATGCGATTGCCCGGTAATTAGAATTATGCCGAATACTCCGGCTGCAGTGGGGAAGGGTATGATTTTATACTGCACAAACGGAAAGGTCGCTTCTGTAGGAGAATTCCTGGAATTCATGGAAGGAGCGGGAATGCTTGATGAAATCCCCGAAAAGCTTATCGACGCCGCAAGTGCAATAACGGGTTGTGCTCCGGCATGGATTGATATGTTTATGGAGGCAATGGCGGACGGCGGAGTGTTATGCGGTCTGCCTAGGGATAAGGCTTTAAAATATGCCGCTGCGGTGCTTTCCGGAACGGCAGAGCTGGCACTTGAAAGCGGAAAACATCCGGGAGAGCTGAAGGATGCGGTTTGCAGCCCGGGAGGAACGACTATTGAGGGTCTTGCGGTCCTTGAAAAACATGCTTTTCGCTCGGCTGTTATCGAGGCGGTTACCGCCGCATATGAGAAAAACTTTAAACTGTAAAAGCTGAGGAGAAAAGGTTGTGAACGGTGCTTTATATCCGTTATACTGATATGGAAACAATAATATGATTGCTGAAAAAGCTCTTGAAAAACTTTTTTCAAGAGCTTTTTATAATAACACTTTACTTGCACAAGCTGTCGGCAATTGCAACGACATCACCGGCTCCCATGGTGAAGGCAATATCGCCGGGTTCAAGTTCTGACTTTAAAATATTTTCTATTTCGCCGTAATTCTCGATAAACCGTGTCTTTATGCCTCGTTTTGCAATATCCGCTGCCAGATCTTCCGCCCTTGTTACGCCATCGGGTTGTTCACGTGCGGCGTATATATGAGTGATGATAAGCTCGTCTACGTTATCAAAGCTCTCGCAAAATTCCTTCCAAAGAGTTCTGGTGCGAGAATAGGTATGGGGCTGGAATACGCACCACAGACGGTTATGGTCTGCGGCGGCAGCAGCCTTTAAAGTTGCGCGTATTTCTGTGGGGTGGTGGGCATAATCGTCCATTATAACTGCGCCGTTATATTCGCCCTTTTTCTCGAATCGGCGGTGTGCTCCGGAAAATTCTTCAATACCGGCTTTTGCGCGGGCTATGTCAGCACCCCAAACGTCACAAACTGCGATGGCAGCAAGAGCGTTTAAAACATTATGCTCCCCCGGAACTTTTAGAGATAAGGCACACAGCAGCTTGTCGCTGTGCCATATTTCAAAGCTTGGAAATCCGGCGTTGTATTTAAGATTTTCTGCATGGTATTCATAATTTGCGCCTATTCCGTAATATTTAATGTCAAGTGCTGTTTCTTCAAGAGCTTTTTTTACATTTGCGTCCTGACCCGACGCAATAACACAGCCCTTGCCTTTTGTTAACAGGGCATACTTACGGAAGCTTGCTATTATTTCATCTATACCGGAGAAAAAATCCAGATGATCGGCATCAATATTGGTAATTACGGCGATGGTTGGGAAAAATTCGAGAAAGCTGTTGGTATATTCGCAGGCTTCAGTTATAAAAAAATCGGATTTTCCTGTTTTTATATTTCCGCCGATGATGTCCAGTTCTCCGCCTACGCTGATTGTGGGGTCAAGTCCGGAGCGTATCAGAGCATGGGCAAGCATAGAAGTTGTTGTGGTTTGACCCTGAGTCCCGGCAATTCCTGCAGCATGATGGTACAATTTCATAATAGAACCTAAAAATTCCGCGCGTGTAATCAGCTGTATTGAAGCCGCCTTCGCCGCCTGCATTTCGGGATTATCATCATGAACCGCCGCTGTATGAACAACAAGGTCTGCACCACCAACGTTTTCTGCCGCATGTCCCTCGTAAATTACAGCGCCGAGTTTTTCAAGCTTGTCTGTAATATGTGAGCGGGATTTGTCCGAGCCGGTAACGACATATCCCTTGCTCAGCATAATCTGAGCAAGACCGCTCATACTTATTCCGCCTATTCCTATAAAATGAATATGCGCTCCTTTATCTAACTGCTTTATATCAAACATT
>JAQXUJ010000219.1 GCA_029219925.1 Clostridiales bacterium
TTTCTTATAGATTCTTCTATTACCTTACAAGGAATTTACTGATAACTACCGCTGCATGTGCGCGTGTTGTTTTTTCGTGAGGTCGAAAAGTGCCGTCTTCATATCCATTTATTATTCCCAAACCTGCTATGTCCGCAACAGCCTCTTGTGCCCATGATGATATTGTGTTTGCATCGGAGAACGAAATGCTATTTCTTATATCTTTGCTCATACCAACATATTCTTTTGCTCTCGAAATAATAGCTGCCATTTCTTCACGCGCTAAATATTCGTTCGGTCTGAATTTTCCATTATTACCAATGATTAACTGTGCCTTGGTGCACTCAAGTACTACAGATGTATACCACGCATCTTCTTTGACGTCGATATATACATTTTCAGACTTATCGTCCAACCGAAGCGCCTTAGCTAAGATTGCTGCAAATTCAGCACGAGTTACATATTGGTCCGGGGCAAATGTGCCATTAGCCATACCGCTAACTATTCCCTTATTTAGCATAAGTTCTATCTCATTCTTAGCCCAATGTCCGGAAATATCCGAAAATGTTTTAGACAGTTCATTTTCTGAATAAATATCTTGCTGAAGCTCCATGTTTTCGCTTACAGATTCCTCCTTAACCGGCCTGTATCCCCAACCTCCGCCAGACGAACTGCTACCGCTTGATGACGGTACGTTGTCTATGTGTTCTGAACTTCCATTTGTCTTAATTTCAATAGTACATCCCTCTTCTAACTGTTTTGTACCATCAATCATTAATTTTATATTATCAACCCTTACCTTACTTTCACCTTTTGTACCGATTGCTTTAAACTTAATTTCGCACATTTTTCCTTCTACATTTTTCCCCTCAGCAAATGCCGCCAAAGCGCTGATGATGCCGGGTTTGGCACAATTAACTTCGGCAACGACAGAATCTTTAAATGTATCACTCATGGAAGACTGCACATATTCAAGTGTTTTAGCATCATAAATAATATCAAACTGTATTCCGGTCAATTTATCTGCGGAAACATTAATTTCAAAAACACTTTCTTCACCAAAATTTACACTATTAGGATTCCACTCTGCATCAATAACTTTTGCACTTGCACATGTGAAATTTGCGGTCAACGCTGTTATTAATGCCATGATTTTTAATTTCAAACTTACCACTCCTCATTTTCATATAACCCACACTTAAGGTTTGAGATACATAAATACACATAATAATGCAGATCAAGTAATTCAAAATGCAGCGGAATTTGCTTACACAATCCTGTTCTGTGAAACCATGCAAACTCCGCTGCCTTGCTTTGTATAACCGTTTAAAAAACTAATTGAAAATTATTTTTGTTTAATAATCATGTCGATGACCACTACTGCATGCGCCCGGCTTGTATCAGAATTAGGCCTAAAGCTCCCATCATCATAGCCGTTTATTATCTTCGCCCCTACCATTTTGGATACATATGGTGCTGCCCATTCCGCGATATCAGCACTATCAGTAAAGTCACTAATCTGATACTCTTCCTTGCACTTCATGCCAAGATAATCATACAGTTTAGACGCAACGACTGCCATTTCTTGTCGTGATATATTGTCGTTCGGTCTAAAATTACCATCATATCCGGATATGATACCTGTCTTTGCAACGGCAGAAACTGCCGTATTAAACCAATCTCCGTCCGCAACATCTGAAAAATTGTTAGTTTTTTCTTCAGGTAGTTTTAGAAGACTATATATCATTGCTGTAAACTCCGCTCTGGTTATTGTTTTGTCCGGATTAAAAGTATAATTATCTTCTCCTGAAATAATACCTTCTTTATACAGATTTTCTATACTGTCTTTTGCCCAATGATTCTCTATGTCATTAAAAGATGTATTCTGACGGTCATCATTACTGTCATTTTTATTATTATTTTTTTCAGGTTGAGGTGTAACAGTAATGGCAGGCAATGAACTACCTCCTCGATGTCCTCCTCCGCCGGAACCGCTGTTAACAATCCTCCATCCCGCATATAAGGTAAGGTCTGATTCTACTGTATTATTAGCAAAATCCCATACATTCTGGTAATTTGAATCTGT
>JAQXUJ010000220.1 GCA_029219925.1 Clostridiales bacterium
AATTTGGCAAATCCCCTTCAACCTATTACTCAAAATAATCCGACATTCAAGGGAAAATCATAGCATGCACATCCGGGCGTATTCATAGGACGAAAAAGGGCTGCGTATAGTACCGCAGTCCTTTTCAATAATTAAACATCGAATCTTTTTCTTGTTTTCCATGCTCCGCATGTAAAATCCGGGATTTCCATCGGAATATTCCCCTTTGCGATTGATTCCTTGGTAAGTGCGCTTATGCACATCCAGCTTGCAGCGTCATAAACATCTACAGGCATCGGCTTGTCGTTAGCGATTGCGTCAAAGAATGCACAGAACTCAAAATAATCCATTCCGTCATGTCCGAGCTCTTTTATCTTCTGAGTCATTTTTTTCCAACTTTCAGGAAGATATTTGTCCTCATAATCCTTGGCATTATTAATTACCTTCTGATAATGCTCAACCGTTATAAAGTTTTCCGGCTCGCCGTCCAAATATACGGAATTTGTATTTTCCTCATACATTCCCCGGGTTCCCCGCACGGTAAACTCTCTGCTGTAGGAACGTGGGAGCGTAGTATCAAGAGTCAGGGATATTGTTTCGCCGTTTTCGCAGGTAATAAGCGTATTAACAATATCTCCCTGAGCAAAATCCTTGCCTATCAATTCCTTGTTTACAAAGATTTCTTCCCTATCCTTTATGTAACGTTTCAGTCCGGCTGCCTTGGACGCCATGGAAACAAGACGCACCATTCGGTTTCCTCTGTTAATATCCAGAATTTTCGCAATGGGTCCCAGGTCATGAGTCGGATAGTTGTCACAGTTCTCATTTAGGTAGTGATTTAATCTGTAGTGACGTCTTTCCTTGCCGGTACTCACCTCTTCACGAAGGTCGTGAGCATATGCTCCGTGACAATGAACTATTTCTCCGAACAGTCCGCTTCTTACCATGTTTCTTACCATTAATTCATTTCTACCGAAGCAGCAGTTTTCCAGCATCATGAAGGGAACCTTTGTTTCCTCCCATGTATGCACCAAATCCCAGCATTCGTCAACGCTTGCCGCACCGCCGACTTCCATACCCACAGCCTTTCCGGCCTTCATGGCGTCAATGGCAATTTTTATGTGAGTTTCCCAGCTTGTAAATACCATAACCACATCTACATCGCTGCGGGATATAACCTTTGTATAATCGCAATTTTTATAGGGTGCTGCACCGCCCGCCTCAACTACAATCTTCTCACCCTCGTCGCAGCGGTCTTCAAACACATCGCAAACGGCAGTGACAACAATATTTTCAATGCTATGCAGTATGCAAGAAAGATTCCCCTTTCCTCTTCCTCCTAAGCCTACAATTGCAACATTAATTTTTTTCATTTTATCCAATCCTTTCCTATCAAGCTTTTCTTTATATTAACACTTTATATCGATTTTGCATATGGATAAAATTATAAAAAAACTGTCTTTTTTTATACTGTTTAAATAAATTATCATTTAAAATAATATTTTAAACAGAAAAAAGCTGTCATTATATGCAAGTATTCATATAAAATAAAAACTCCCTGTGTCCGCAGACATACGGGAGTATCAGTCGGGAAAATCCTGCTCGTCCGGGAAATCCCCCTCAATATTTATGACATCGCCTATAAAGATTTCCTTTCCGTCCGCAAACACAAGAAGATTGTAAACAGCGTCAACTCGCCTTATACGACCGGTATGCCGCACATACTTACCCCCATCCTTTTTCTCATCAGGCAGAAAATATGTTACGGTTATTTCAGGCATATCCGCTGCATTTTCACGTATAATTCCGATTTTTCTGTTAAGAATATCTGCTTGTTCGTCATCAAGCTCAATCCTGCTGTCCGTGAGTCGAGCTGTTTCGCGAATGGCTGCGTCATGTCCGGAAATTGCCGCAAAAGCGGAAAACTGCGCCGCACGGTCGGCAATCGGCATATGCTTTCGCACTCCTGACTGATGATGCGGCAGATTTATTATGTCGTCGTAATCCATTTTTCCCTCCCGTCTTTTTACGCCTTGTGTCCGCCTATCTGACCGTTTCTTTCAACGGTCGTTGCTCCCTCCTTAAGATTCATTCCCTTTAAAACCGCATTTTTACCGTATTTCTTTTTTATATCAAGTATAGCTCTTTGTATATTTTTCTCTTTTGCTAAAAAAGACTCCCGCTTCTCCCTCTCCCTTTCAAGAGCGTCGTAATCGGTAAGTAAATCCAGCTGTGTAAACTCCCGTTTCTCTTCAACGTCGCCTTCATAAATCACATGGTTTGCACACAGCGTCACACGTCTTGACAACAGGTCGGCGTCCGAAATTTTATCAAAAAGCTCGGCTGCGGCTTGCGTCAGCAGTCTTGAAGACGAGGTATATTTATCAAGATTTTTTGTTCCGTGGGCATGCTTAGGAATTTTTCTCCCGTAATTATCCGTAGTGATACCGCCCTTGTATTTGCTGCGAATTGCCGGATTGGTGAGGTTTTCCGTATCATAACCGACAGTCAATACCAGCTGATTGGTAACAAGTCCCTTATCAACCAGATCAAGCGCCATAAGCTCCGCCATTTCCATGACAATCAGCCTCGTTTTCCGGGAGGAGTACGGCTGTTTTAAAACCTGTCCGGAGCTTATGCTGTTGTTCATCGGCTTATATGCCTTGATATCCTCAATTGTACATGGCTCCCATCCCCACGCATGGTCGATAAGCAGTTCGGCATTTACTCCGAACATTCGGTAGAGCTTGTCCTCGCCGTATTTTGTAAGGGAGCAGCGTGCAATATCTCCCATGGTAAATAATCCGTTTGCCTCAAGCTTTGCCGCATAGCCCTTGCCTATCCGCCAAAAATCCCGTATGGGCGTATAGCTCCACAGCTCGCGCCTATACGACATCTCGTCAAGGCAGGCTATTCGAACACCGTTTTTATCGGGCTTCATTTTCTTCGCCATTATATCCATAGCGATTTTACACAAATATAAATTTGTGCCTATCCCCACAGTTGCCGTAATGCCTGTGGTTTCCAGCACGTCGGAAATAATTTTCATTGCAAGCTGCCGTGCCGACATGCCGTAGCTTTTAAGGTATCCGGTAACGTCCATAAACACTTCATCAATAGAGTATACATGAATATCCTCCGGCGCAATATATTTAAGATAGACTGCATATATATCGGAGCTGTACTTTGTATAAAGCGCCATTCTCGGCGGCGCAGCTATGAAGGACAACTCCAGTCCCGAATTTTTCTCAAGCTCCGAAGCGGAGCAGGACTTGCCTGAAAAAGTCTTTCCGGGCGCATTCCGCCGGCGATTATTATTGACCGCATGAACCTTCTGTACCACCTCAAACAATCTGGGTCGTCCCGGAATACCACAGGTCTTAAGGCTCGGAGAAACAGCAAGGCAAATTGTTTTTTCTGTTCTGGAGGCGTCGGCTACCACAAGATTAGTGTCAAGTGGGTCAAGTCCGCGTTCTACGCACTCAACCGAAGCGTAGAAGGACTTTAAATCTATTGCAATATATGTTCTTTCCACGCTTCTTCCTCCTTTTAGTCATCTATCGGCAACACGTATAAATCCTTCATTTTAGCAGTATCCGAACTTAACAGCACATTTGACGCGTCCTCAAACGTAATGTTCTCCTCGTTCGCAAGAACAAGCAGCTCGGTATCATCAGCGGCATTGGGCGTCCTGCCCTCAAGGATAAAGCAGTATTTATACTCCGTCACATTGGAATTTGTATCTATTTTCCTGAAAATTTCGTACTCATCCCCCATAGGGATTAAAATTGTATTTTCCGAGCCAATCCGGTATGAATCCGCACCGCTGAAATTGCTTTCATTGTCCTTCTGCGGCACCATAAACCTGTCAACCCCTTTTGTAAAGCTTCCGTCCATCGCTCCGTCATTACCATTTCGGTCAATGTCCTCGCTTGCTTCATAATACAACGCTCCATTAATTCTGACCATCCTGACGGAATCTTTTTCTGCTCTGCCTTTATATTCACCTGTTTGAATTTTATTATTAATTGGCTTATTCTCGCCGCCGATAGATGCTTGGCAGCCGGATAATACAGTACATATCGCCAATGCGGCTATTATAAAATATTTTCTCATTATCGTACCTCCTAACATTAGTCATGTTTAATATATTATACTATGTTTCTTCCCGATTTTCAATAATTTTGCCCAAATTTTGCATTCCGCCGACAAACTCTTTGACACCCGAAAATTTTTGTAGTATAATACCTTTTGTTTATGAAAGGATCTTCACAAATGGGTTATTTATTTTTACTTATTGCTCTCGCCGCAGGAGCCACAAAGGGTTATTGCGGAAAAAAAACAAGCGGTTATGTCAGCGAATATAAGGACGCAATGCTGGTAAATTCAATCAGAATGATTTTCTGCATATTTATCGGCTTCGCCATGATATGCTTCGGAGGCGGAATACAGTTTCTTAAAATTAACCGCACGGTATTGCTCATATCACTGCTTTCGGGCATTGCAAATTCCGCATTTGTTGTGTTATGGCTCGTGTCGGTCAAAAAAGGCGCATATATGATGCTGGATATTTTCTGCATGATAGGTATACTTATACCCATTGTAGGCTGTGCGGCATTTTTCGGCGAAGCAATACGGATTAATGACGTTATAGGCTTTATGGTTTTGCTTATCGCCGTATTCATAATGTGCTCCTATAATAACTCCATTAAAAGCAAAATAACGATTTCATCATTTATTATATTACTTTTGTGCGGAGCTGCCAACGGTCTTTCTGATTTTTCACAGAAGCTGTTTGTTAATCTGTCGGAAAACATTCCCGTTTCTGTATTTAATTTTTATACATACCTTTTTTCCGCAGTAATACTGCTTGTATGTTACTTCATTTTTGCCGGTCGGACCAAGGAAAATACAGATTTACAAATAAAACCCATATTGCTCTATATTATAGTTATGTCAGCCTGCCTGTTTATTTATTCATATTTTAAAACTCTTGCCGCGCATTATCTCCCCTCGGCACAGCTTTATCCGCTGTCGCAGAGCCTTGCTTTGATTTTATCATCCATAATGTCGGCAACGCTTTTTCATGAGCGGCTTACCATAAAATGCGCAGTCGGCATCGCGTTATCATTTGTGGCTCTTTTAATTATTAATGTACTGTAATTTCAGCCAAACAGGGTGCTGCCTCCGGGCAGCACCCTGTTTTTTACGCATCAAATAATGATACCTGGTCGGTTTCAGGCAAGTTAAGACAGCCCTCCTCCTTAAGCATATCAATAATGGTTTTTGTCGCTCCGGTGCGTATTCTGAAATCCTCAACGGTTTTGAATTCCCCGTCCTTACGCGCCTCCACAATAGCCTTTGCCGCATTATCACCCATTCCGGGCAGCGCATTAAGGGGCGGACGTATACCGTCCTCTGTCGGCAGGAAGTTAGTCGCCTCCGATTTATATAAATCAATCGGAATAAAGCCTACGCCTCTTGCATACATCTCCACGCATATCTCGAGAATAGGCACGAGGTTTTCTTCCTTCTGAGTAATAGTGCCGTTATTGCGTTTTTCCTTCAAATCGTTAATAGCCTTCCGGGCAGCATCAATCCCTTTGGTCATAATCGACGCGTCAAAGTCATCTGCCCGCACAGAAAAATATGCTATATAGAACTCTTTGGGATGGTATACCTTAAAATATGCAATACGAAATGCCATCGTAACATATGCAACAGCGTGAGCCTTCGGGAACATATACTTGATTTTTTTACAGGAATCAAGATACCATTCCGGCACATTTGCGGCACGCATGGCATTTTCATCGTCCTCGGTAAGTCCCTTTCCCTTTCGCACACTTTCCATTATCTTGAACGCATGCCCGGCTTCAACACCGCAGGAAATAAGATAAATCATAATATCATCGCGGGCGCATATGGAGTGGGACAGGTCGCAGAGACCCTGTTTAATCAGTTCCTGCGCATTGCCCAGCCATACGTCGGTTCCATGGGACAAGCCGGAAATTCTCACCAACTCGGAAAACTTTGTGGGCTTTGTATCTTCAAGCATCTGACGAACAAACTTTGTTCCGAATTCAGGGATTCCGTAGGTTCCGAGATTTGTACCGATATCCTCTCCTTCTTTTATTCCAAGCGCATCGTTGGACGTAAAAAGACTCAAGGTACGCTTATCGCCAAGCGGTATTGTTTTGGCGTCAACCCCGGTTAAATCCTCAAGCATTCTTATAACGGTAGGGTCGTCATGCCCCAGCTCGTCCAGCTTCAAAAGGTTGGTGTCAATGGAATGATAATCAAAATGTGTTGTTATTATATCCGACTTGACGTCATCAGCCGGGTGCTGTACCGGACAGAATTCATGAATATTGTTAGCCTTTGGCACAATAATAATTCCTCCGGGATGTTGTCCCGAGGTCCTTTTTACGCCGACACAGCCGGCGGCAAGACGTTTTATTTCCGCATTTTTAATGTGAATTCCCTTTTCTTCAGCGTATTTTCTTACATATCCGATGGCTGTTTTTTCAGCGACTGTGCCTATTGTACCCGCACGAAAAACGTGACCCTCACCGAAAAAAGTTTCCGTATACTTATGGATTACCGGCTGATATTCACCGGAGAAATTAAGGTCAATATCCGGCTCTTTATCGCCCTTAAAGCCGAGAAAGGTTTCAAACGGAATATCATGTCCGTCCTTTTTATACATCGTACCGCACTTCGGACAAGCCTTGTCGGGAAGGTCGCAGCCGGAAAGACCGGTATCGCTGCCCACAGGCTCAAAATTCTTACAGTTGGGGCAAATATAATGTGCAGGCAGTGAGTTTACCTCGGTTATGTCGGACAGGTATGCTACAAAAGAGGAACCCACCGACCCACGCGAACCGACAAGATATCCGTCCTCATTGGATTTTCGTACAAGCTCCTGTGCTATACGGTACATTACCTCAAACCCGTAAGTGGTTATGGAATTCAGCTCCTTGTCAAGCCGTTCCTGAACCTCTTTAGGCAGAGGGTCGCCGTAAATTTCCGCAGCCTTGTGCCGTGAATCGTTTATGATAGCCTCCTTTGCACCCTCAACAACCGGCGGGCATTTTGTGGTCGGAATAGGACGCACCTTTTCAATCATGTCTGCAATAAGGTTTGTGTTGGTAACCACCACCTCATATGCCTTCTCCTTGCCGAGATATTCAAATTCCGCCAGCATTTCCTCTGTTGTTCTGAAGTAGAGCGGAGCCTGATTATCTGCGTCGGAAAAGCCTTTGTAATGCATAAGAATCTTCCTGTAATCCGCTCCCTCCTTGTCAAGGAAATGAACATCGCAGGTGGCAACGACAGGCTTGTTAAATTTTTCGCCCAGTTCAACTATACGCCGATTAAGGTTTTGCAGGTCCTCATCGGTATTTATTTCCGGAAATTCCTCCGACCGCTTCATGTATGCGTTATTACCTATGGGCTGTATTTCAAGATAATCGTAAAAGGATACGATTTCCTTTAGCTTTTCCTCCGAAGCATTCGCCACAACCGCACGGAACAGTTCGCCTGCCTCACAGGCAGACCCTATTATAATCCCTTCGCGTTTTTCCTCAATAAGACTTCTCGGAAGACGCGGCGTTCGGAAAAAGTATTTTAGATGTGACGCTGAAATCATCTCATAAATATTGCGTATTCCCTGAAGATTTTTTGCAAGAAGAATAATATGATTTGCTCTGCCGCGTTTTGACGCCGAGCGAAGGTCATACTGCTCATTTAGCTTTCCTATATCGTTTTTCCCTTCCGCCTTGAGCTGCTCGGTCATTTTAATGAAAATATCTGCCGTAGCTTTTGCATCATCAACCGCTCTATGGTGATTTTCCAGAACAATTTTTAAATGCTTGGTAAGATTACTCAAGGTGTGATTTCCCAAATCCGGGTACATGCATCGTGCAAGCTGAAGGGTGTCGAGGTGGGCAAAATTATACTCAACACCGCATCTTTTTGCCGCTTCCTTCATAAATCCCGTATCAAAGGCAGCATTATGCGCCACCAGCGTGCATCCGCTGCAAAACTCGAAAAATTTCGGTAAAACTTCGTCAATTTTCGGCGCATCCGCCACCATTTCATCGGTGATAGATGTAAGCTCTACAATTTTAGGCGGTATCGGTCTTTCCGGGTTTACAAAGGTGCCCCACCGCTCGGTTACTGTGCCCTTTTCGACTTTTACCGCTCCGATTTCGGTTATCCTGTCATTTTCTTTCGAAAGTCCCGTTGTTTCAATGTCAAAAACAACAAAGCTGCTGTCTGCCGTAACATCACGGACTCCCTCGGTTATTTTTGCAGAGTCATCTACAAGATAGCCTTCCACACCGTAGATTATCTTAATACGCTCATTATTTTTTGACGCCTTCAATGCATCGGGATAGGACTGCACAACACCGTGGTCCGTGATGGCAACAGCGCTGTGTCCCCACATAACCGCACGGTCGATTAGGCCGGCAGCGGAGGAAACGGCGTCCATCTGCGACATTTGTGTATGCAGATGCAGCTCCACCCGTTTTTTTTCCGCCGTATCCATACGTTCTTCCTTCGGCTCCTGCAGACAGATTGAGTTTATCATCACGACGACTTCTTTTGCATATTCATTATACTGTGCCTTGCCCTTTATTACAATCGGAACGCCTGCCTTAAGTCCGCCTTTTTCAACGTTTTTATTGACCTTTGCAAAGGTTTGGCTTACCTTTGCTATCGATTCCTCGTTCTTTTCCGCTTTCTCTATAAAAAGCTGCGCCGTTACAGAATCCTCGAAATCGGTAACGTCCAATATAAAAAGAAAAAGTTCCTTCCCGCTTTTTTTACTTTTTATCTCTTTTATTTCAGCTCCGAATACAGTGCCTTCAAAGCATACAGCGCCGGAATTTTCATCAATGCTTGAAATCGGTATTAAATCGGAACGTATTGCGCTTCCGTATATTATTTCTGCGGTATGAGCTCTGCCCAAATCGCGGACTGCCTTTTTGTGTGCATGAGCAACGGGCGCAATAATAAATTCCTCTTCATCGCTATATGACTCCTCCTCATGTACAGCAGTCTTAACAACAACCCTGCTCAGACGGAGGTTTTTTTCAATCGTCCGCTCAATCTCAAGCCGCTCTTCCTCGGATATATCATCTGTCAGCATTATGTACGCCTGCCTCATGTGCTTGGAAATATTCATTTTTTCGATATGTTTATCTGCACTCTGTCTTCCCGCAAGCCACGGAAACACAGAACCTAATGTTGGTTTCATGTATACATTCCTTTTTTATATTTTCTATGAATATTATATACTCTTTTCCGATTTATTTCAAGTGCGTTCTTAAGAAAAAAATAGAAGTTGTTTTTTAAAAAAATATCTTGACAAGTCAAGAATTGCATGATATAATAACTAAGTCGTATGCGGGAGTGGCTCAGTGGTAGAGCGTCACCTTGCCAAGGTGAACGTCGCGAGTTCGAATCTCGTCTTCCGCTCCAAAACCGTCAACCCAATGGTTGACGGTTTTTTTAGGATTTAAGTGATATTCAAAGCCATACGCCGGCAATTTATCTTACTATAAATTGTAAAAGGCGTCTGACAACCGCAGTCAAACGCCTTTTATTCATTTATTTCCGACAAAACATTCTCACTTAAGCTAATCAATAATTTTTCGCGTTGATTTCAAAATAGCTCCGCGGATGTGCGCACACAGGGCATATTTCGGGAGCTTTTGTTCCGACGACTATATGACCACAGTTACGGCATTCCCATACCTTAACGTCGCTCTTTTCAAAAACCTCCGCAGTTTCAACATTTTTTAATAAAGAACGGTAGCGCTCTTCATGGTGTTTTTCGATTGCTGCCACCATACGGAATTTCGCTGCCAATTCAGGAAAGCCCTCCTCCTCTGCAGTTTTTGCAAAGCCATCGTACATATCCGTCCATTCATAATTCTCGCCATCTGCCGCCGCAGCAAGATTCTCCGCAGTATCGCCTATTCCGTTAAGCTCCTTAAACCACATCTTCGCATGCTCACGTTCATTTTCAGCAGTTTTCATAAACAGAGCCGAAATTTGCTCGTATCCTTCCTTCTTCGCTACTGAAGCAAAATAAGTGTACTTATTTCTTGCTTCCGACTCTCCGGCAAAAGCTGCCTCAAGATTTTTTTCGGTCTTTGTTCCCGCGTATTTATTTTCCTTAGTATATACCTCAAGATTGTCCTCCTTTGCTCCGCATCGCGGGCAAACAGGCGTTTCTCCATCCCTTACTTCAAAAATCTCTCCGCATAATTTGCACCTATACTTTTTCATTTTTGTTACCTCCGTCTTATTATACTTGTCAAAATTATTTATATCGGCATTTGGCTGACCAACGTGCCGTATGCCGGTATATTCTGCAATATCCCTGTCCGTTGTAACGAGATTATCCATGTTAAGATCGTGAACAGAATGATGTCCCGTAACTCTCGCAAAGGTTTTCAGTTCGTCAAGCGAAACCCTCAAATAATTTGCTACCCTTTGAGCGGCAGCGTCCGTGTTGAGCCTTTTTCTGAGCTCAGGATTTTGCGTTGCAACGCCAACAGGACAGTTTCCTGTCCCGCAGATACGATATTGCTGACATGCCGCTGCAATCAGCCCGGCGCTGGCAATTGCTACAGCGTCCGCGCCCATAGCCAATGCCTTCGCAAAATCTGCCGAAACTCTAAGTCCTCCGGTAATTACCAGTGAAATATCAGATTTAACCGAATCCAAATATTTCCTTGCCCGCGCAAGGGCATAAATTGTGGGCACAGTTGTTGCCTCTCTCAAAAACAGCGGGCTTGAGCCGGTAGCGCCGCCTCTTCCGTCAATGGTTATAAAATCGGGGTTCGCATACACACAGTACTCCAAATCCCGTTCGATATTTCCGGCAGCAATTTTAATTCCTATAGGTCTGCCATCCGAACGTCTGCGCAGCATATCAACCATATCGCGCAAATCTTCTTTCGAATTAAGCTCCGGAAATCTGCTGGGACTTTGAATATCCTCGCCCGGTCTCTTTCCGCGGATTGCCGCTATTTCCTCAGTAACCTTTTCTCCCGGAAGATGTCCGCCCATACCCGGTTTTGTTCCCTGTCCTATCTTGATTTCAATTGCGTCAGATGACCGAAGATTTTCGTCAGTCACACTGTATTTGTTAGGAATATACTCAAATATGTATTTATACGCCGCCTGCTTTTCCTCCGGCAAAATGCCGCCTTCTCCGCTGCACATTGCAGTTTTTACCATAGCAGAGCCTTTTGCAAGAGAAATCTTAACCTCCTTAGAAAGCGCACCGAAGGACATATGCGAAATATAAACAGGGCTTTCCAGCACCATAGGTCTTTTGGCATGTCTGCCTATAACCGTTGTTGTATCAACCGGCTCTCCGTCATCAAGAGGCGGCGGATTTAGCTGCGAACCCAACAAAAGAACATCATCCCAGTTAGGTATCGGCATTTTTGTACTCATAGCTCCGCCTATTGTTTTTCCGGTAACAGCCATTTCGTGAATTTCTGCCATATATCGCGCAGATAAATCATGTCTTATGGTTTCTGCGTCATAATCCAGTTTACCCGAATATGGAAGCGGAGCCGGCTTTTTGTCGTCTTCTTCAATAGGAAGAAGATTTGAAACAGGCTGTTTGCAAACCGGACAGCAAGTCAGTTCGGAAACAGGCTTTCCTTCCTTTTCTTCATCATAAATTGTACCGCAAATTCTACATTTGTAAATCGACATAAGCACCACCCTTTTTATCTTTTTATACATTCGGGACACAATCCTTCAAAAATTATACTGTGTCGGTCAATCTGAAATCCGGTGTCCCTTTCAATCTGCCTGTCGTACTGCTCATTGTAGTTTACAGGAGCATCATAGACTCTTCCACAGCTTTTGCATATGACATGATAATGAGGGTCTGTTCGGTGATCATAACAGTCCGCAGACGGCAGCTTGACTGCTGCTATCTCTCCGTTTTCAGATAAAATACCGAGATTACGATATACCGTGCCCCTGCTGATTGTGTTTTTCTTACTGCGAACATCCATGTAAATTCTGTCTGCTGTGGGATGATCATTTCTCGATGTGACAGCATCTAAAATCAGCCTGCGCTGTTTTGAATTACGTTGTTTTTTCATTGCAACCTCATCATGATATTAGTACTCATTATTAATAATATCATATTTCTTATTATTTGTCAATAAGGAACTTAATAAAAAAACCAGTAAATTACAAGATATACATAATATTAATAAATTATTAACAAAATATTATTATGTTAATAATGTTAACAAAAGGTTAATTTTTTTATAATTCTATACAAAACCGTTGATTTATGACAAAAAAAATATTAATATAGAATACGGTAGAAAACATCAAAGGA
>JAQXUJ010000221.1 GCA_029219925.1 Clostridiales bacterium
GTAAACAGTAATCTTGCTGAAATTGATTACGATAAGTGCAGAGGATGCGGTATCTGTGCGGAAAAATGTCCAAAAAAGGTGATAGACAAAAGCGCTGTATGAAGGAAGATTTTCGGGGGAATTTATAAAAAGAATAATAAGCAGAGATTTATGTTTTGACCTGTGCGAAAAATACAAGGAAAGAATGGTTAAAGATATGAAAAGAAGAGCAAGACTGCTTGCCGCCATACTGGTATGTACACTTATGCCAAATATCGGTTTTGCCGATTATGATTGGGCGAAAAATGCCGTTGAATACTGCGTGGAAAGAAAGATTTTATGCGGATATGAAAACGGAGATTTGGGCTTAGGCGACAATATAACCCGCGAACAAACGGCAAAAATACTTGTGGACGCATTTGCGCTTGGAACTCCGGGCGACAAAACCTTTTCCGATGTTGCAGGCGACAGGTGGTCGTATGTTTACGTGCAGATTTTTCAGAACTATATGAAAAAGAAGAATGAAAATTTTAAGCCTTCGGAGATGGTAACCCGTGAGGAATTTGCCTCGTCAATGGTGCTTGCTTCGGGATTAAAAGAAGGAAATATCCGAAATCCTGATATTCTGTCCTTCAATTTTGACGACGCCGAAAAGGTGGATTCCGATTATAAAAAGCTTATGTGCATTGCGGTGGAACGCGGCTATTACAAAGGCTCTGACGGACTTCTGCGCCCAAAGGATTTGATGACAAGGGCAGAAGCATGCTCGCTTTTATACCGTGTGCTGGCGTCTAAAGAAGGAAAGCTTACTCTTGATTTGGGTGTAAGGCAGTCGTCAACAAGCCTCCTCGGAGCGCCTCAGGTGAGCCGGGAGCAGGCTGTGGCATGGGCAAAAAAGAATGGTGCGGCGCAGATTTTCATTGATGCTGCGGAGCTGTATTGGAAATACGGCGAGCTGACCGGAATACGTCCGGATATACTGTATGCTCAGGCGGCGAAGGAAACGCGTTTTGGGAATTACGGCGGTGCGGTTAAGCCGGAACAGAATAACTGGGCGGGCATTAAGGTAAAAGGCGCAACAGGCGATGCAACCGAGGACCATGAAACCTTTGCTACTCAGGATGACGGCGTGCGGGGACATTTTAATCATATGTCGGCATATATCGGTCTTGCGCCAATTGGTGAACCTCACGGACGGTACTACTCGGTAAAATCCCTGTCATGGGCAGGAACGGTAAAAACCCTTGAGGAGCTGGGCGGGAAATGGTGTCCGGATTTGTATTACGGATACAGTATTCTGCATAATTATCTTGAAAAAATGTGATTTACGGAGAATGTAATGTTAATAAATGCGAATAATCTGAAAAAGTCCTTTGGGGAAAATGTACTTTTTTCCGAGGCGGCTTTTTCTGTTGACGATAAAGATAAAATCGGCTTTATCGGGATAAACGGCGCCGGAAAATCTACGCTTGTAAAGATTATTATGGGTCAGGAAAGCTATGACGGCGGAGAACTTTATAAAAATAAGGAATTGAAAATAGGCTATCTTGAGCAATATGCGTGTACCGATTCGGACAGGACTGTGTTCGGTGAGGTTGAAACCGTTTTTGCGGAGGTATGCGAAATTGAAAAAGAGCTTGACATGATAAGGTGGGAGCTGGAAAACGGCGATGCCAATGATGAGCTTATCTTAAAACAACAGCATCTTACCGAGCGGTTTTCCGCGCTTAACGGATATTATTACAAAAATATAATAAAATCATGCCTTATAGGCTTGGGATTTTCTGATAATGAGCTTGAAAAAAATATCCGCGACCTGTCGGGCGGACAGAAAACAAGAGTGTCCCTTGCAAAAATCCTCCTGTCCGACTGTAACCTGATGATTTTGGACGAGCCAACCAATCATCTTGATATTTCCTCGGTTGAATGGCTGGAGGATTTTTTGAAAAGCTATAAAGGAGCGTTTATTGTCATCTCCCATGACCGCTATTTCCTGGATAAAGTGACCAATAAGACCTTTTCTCTCGAAAATGGGAGGTTGTATACAGGAAACGGAAGCTACAGCACATTTATGTGTCAGCGGGAAATAGACAAGCTTACCGAAAAACGCAATTATTTGAATACCCAAAAGGAAATTGACCGTCTTGAGGGGATAATCGAGCAGCAGCGCCGCTGGAACAGGGAGAAAAATATTAAAACAGCGGAAAGCAAGCAAAAGGTCATTGACAGATTGTCGGAGAACCTTGTTAAACCGGAGGGGGAACAGCGGGGAATTGAGTTCTCCTTTAAGGCACTGCCCGGCGGTGGAAACGAGGTTTTGAGGTGCAGCGGAATGTATAAATCCTATGACGAAAGGATTCTTGATAACGCTGAGCTTAATATTGATAAGGGTGAACGGGTATTCATGCTTGGTGCCAACGGCTGCGGAAAAACAACCCTTCTGAAAATGATTTGCGGCATGGAGAAACCGGACAGAGGCGAAATAAAGATAGGCGCAAATATTGAAATCGGATATTATGACCAGATACAGGAAAGCCTTGATACCGGCAAGACAGTTATTGACGAGGTGTGGGACGAGTACCCGAAAATGACCGAAACGTCGGTCAGAAATGCGCTTGCGGCTTTTTTGTTCTGCGGCGATGATGTGTATACCGAAATCAGCAGACTGTCAGGAGGCGAAAGGGCAAGGGTGCA
>JAQXUJ010000222.1 GCA_029219925.1 Clostridiales bacterium
ATTAAGATAGATGATACAATCTATGACACCGTATACAACATGAACAATCTTTTGGGTTATAACGTAACCTATTATGTAAGAGAGAACGATAAGGGCGACGAAGAAGTAATCCTTGCTCTTCCCGACGAAAACAAGAATTCAACATTTAAAATTGAGTCGGACCTTATGGCGGAAATTACCGACAGAGGCGCATATAAGACTATAACCTACTACAAAACGGAAAATGCAACAGCAACATCATATGTAACTCTTGACAATGACGCAACTCTTATCTACAACGGTAAGTTTGAGTCGCTGGACTACGATTTGGTTGATATTTCGGAAAGCTCGGGTTATGTAACCCTGCTTGACACCGACAACAACGGCAGATATGACATTATATTTGTAACGGAATACGACAACATGGTTGTTGAGGAAGTAACCTCCACAAACAAAATTGTTGACAAATACGGAAAACCGACCCTGAAGCTGGATGATGAAAATGATGACTTGTCATATACAATTTCTTTGGGCGGACAGGAACTGGAGTTGTCAGACCTTAAGGAATACGACGTTCTTTCAATCGCAGCAAGTAAGGACGAGCTTCTTTACGATATTCAGGTAAGCAGAAACACGGTTGAAGGAAAAATTACAGGTATGGATGACGAAGGCTATGTTGTTGACGGAAAGCACTACAAAATAGCCGGCAACTTTGAAGAGGACCTGAACCTGGGTACGGAAGGTATCTTCTACCTTGACGTAACAGGCAAAATTGCAGCGGTAGACACAACTGTAACCGCATCTTCAAACTACGCATACCTTCTGAGAGCGGCAACATCCGACGCAACGGAAGAATCAACCTTCAAGATGTTCACAAAGGACGGCAAGGAAGTAACCTACACCGCAAATCAGAAAATCAGATTTAACGGCGTAAGCGGCAGACTGTCATCAGAGGTTGTCGAGGAATTCAGAACAGGAAGCGCAACCAACAAGCAGCTTGTAACCTATTCACTGAACTCCGACGGAAAAATCGTAGCTATCAACGCAGCGAAGGACAACACATCAACAAACGCTATAGATAAGTCAACATTCGTAAAGAACTATATCTATGAAAATGAAGAATTTAACGGCAAAAACAACACCATCGGCAAGGTAAGAATAAATTCGTCCACAGTAATATTTGACGTAAACGAAGACAGCAGAGACTATAAGATTGGCAAGCTGTCAATGTTCGAGGACGGTTCAAGATATAACGTAACGGTTTATGACCTGGGCGAAGACTTTGTGGCAAAGGCAATTGTTGTAACCGATTCAAACCTGCAGACTAATGCAGAATCTTCAATTGCGGTAGTATCGAAGGTAATTTCGGCTTCCAATGAAAATGATGAAGTGACCGAGCTTCTGACGGCATATAAGGACGGTAAGGAAATCAACGTATATGCTGAAGAAGCAGGCGTACTGACTAAGGGCGGCAGCAACAAGCTTGAAGCCGGCGATATTATTCAGTATGTAACAAACTCCGAAGGCGAAATCACAAAAATCCGCGTACTGTTCGATATAAGAGAGAAGGAAGCTGAGGAAGAGGTCCAGGTGGTTGAGAACCTGAAGACCGTTTACGGTAAGGTAACCAAGAAGTTCTCCAACTCAATCAACGTAACGGTAGACGGCGGCGATGTAACAAACTACCAGCTTTCAGGCGACGTAACGGTTTACAGCGTAGATACAACTCTTTCAAAGAACAAGGTTTCTGTTGTAACAACAGGCGATATACAGGCTTATGATGAGGACGAAGGAAACAGAGTATTCATAAGACTTTACAAGGACGTTGTTCAGGAAGTAGTAATAATAAAATAATAAATTAAATTGCTCTTAATATCTTCTCTATACAATTAGTAAGAGGTGCAGCAAAGTATAAGCTTTGCCGCACCTCTTCTTTGTATATGCTGTTCAGCCGTGAGTTTCATAGGACAGCATGCTGATTTTTTCTTCAATATATTCGTTAAGTACATCCTTCAGTCCCATGGGAGTCACAAGATTTTCGCTGAGCTTTATAATGAAATTTTCCGCCTCGTCCCGCTTAAAAAACAAATCGCGGATAATTTTGCATTCCCGCCGATGGGTGCCGTCGGTGAAAATATCTTCTTTGTCAATTTCCGCGCCGTAAACCTTAAGAGTGCAATATTTCTCGCTGACGTTGTCGGATAAAAGATAGTATGTAAGCTTCATGGTATACGGAGGTTCTTCCTTAACCTCCACAAATGACTGACCGTAAAATTCCTTCTGCAAAATAATTCCTCCTTATGCCGTATCGGAAAAGTACCTTCCCGTATCTACTATTATAATGCACGGAAATATAAAAATCCATATAAATCCGCCGCATAAAACGACCGATTGCGGCGGTATGTGACAATACAATGAGATTATTTTGGAAATAATTGAAGGAACATGCGGATTGAGGGGATAAGAGAGGGGTACGTGTCGTACGATTTATAAGAAATAAAAATCCACCTGCTATGGATATGAGCCACAAGTGCTGACGTTTGAGGTTCACTTCATATTCGGGTGGATTTTTTGGAAAAAAATCGCCGGGCAAGTGCGATTGCCCGGCGATTATGTTTTAAATTAGTCCTGAGCGGGAGCGCCCACCGGGCAAACACCTGCGCAAGCACCGCATTCGATGCATGTATCAGCGTCAATTACGTACTTTGAATCGCCCTCAGAAATAGCACTTACGGGACATTCAGCAGCGCAAGCACCGCAGCTGATGCAATCGTCAGAAATTTTATATGCCATGAAAAACACCTCCTTGTCAAAGCTGATATAAGTATATCACATATTTTATCAATCTTCAAGTGATTTTAGAATTTCTTCGTCTTTTTTTTCAATAATATTACTGTTTTTTCCTTTTTTCAGTATTTTAATATCTTTTACGTCAAATTCTGCCACGGAGGATTCCCTTTCGTTTTCAATTCTGACCTTGACCTTGCCCTTCAGGATATTAACGTATTCCACGGTTCCGCGGCCCTGAGGAGTGAAAACGGTAGCGCCTTGGCGAGGGGTTATTTTAAGCAAATCCTCGTATGCCTCCTGTTCATACTTGAGGCAGCACATAAGTCTGCCGCAGTTGCCGGAAATTTTGGTAGGATTTAGCGGAAGCCCCTGCTCTTTTGCCATTTTGATGGAAACGGGCTGAAATTCGTCAAGGAATTTTGAGCAGCACAGCTCTCGTCCGCATATGCCGATGCTGCCAAGAATTTTGGACTCGTCGCGGATACCTATCTGCCGCAGTTCAATCCGGGTGCGGAATACCGTAGCCAGGTCCTTGACAAGCTCGCGGAAGTCTACCCTGCCTTCGGCAGAGAAGTAAAAGAGAATTTTGCTTCCGTCAAAGGTGTATTCCACCTCAATAAGCTTCATCTCAAGATTGTGCTTTTTGATTTTTTCGCTGCAGATAGCGAAGGCCTCCCGTTCTTTTTCCTTGTTTTCGCTGACGCGCTTAATGTCGTCGGGAGTAGCGATGCGGATTACGTCCTTTAAAGGCTTGTTAATCTGTTCGTCGCTGATATCGTGAACGCCCACGGCAATCTTGCCCAGTTCAATGCCTCGTGCCGTTTCCACGATAACGCTGTCATCATTTTTTATATCAAGTCCGGCAGGGTTGAAATAGTAAATCTTGCCGACCGGCTTAAATCTTACACCAACAATTTTTGTCATTTGACATGCTCCTTCAGCTTATTATAAAATTCCTCGCTCACCTCAAGGATAAGGGCGCTTTTTCTGTTATTATACAAGACACAGCAGCAGCGTCTGTTCCGGAAGAGGGAGCCGGTAAAGGTTTTGTGTGACAGGGGAGCGTGAAAACGTCTGCCATAGGTTATACCGTCGATTTTTTTGTAGCTGACGGACGCCTCGTCGGCGCGTCTGCCGGCGCGTGCACGTACGGTCAGCTCCTTTTTGTCGAGTATATATGTGTATTCGGCAGTGTAGCGAATATAAATCAAATACACCGCCGCACAATATAAAACTATGGTAATAACAATCCTCAGCAGCGGATTTCCGGGAATTATCCCCTTTAACAAAATCCCGGCAGTATAGGCGCAGAGCATGAAAAGAAGTCCGAAAAAGAACTGTTTTATGCCCGGTTTGCGTGTTTCTGAATACATAATAGCGCTCTCCTTTTAACTCTTTAATTATATTATATTTTGACCCCTATGTCAAGCGCCGCAAAATTTTTTTGAAAAAACTATTGCAATATAAGGGGAAATGGTGTATAATAAAGTAAATTTGCAGAGTAGGATACCGAGCGTAAAGTGCCGGGCGGACGGGGAGTTGCCGCACGGACGAAAAGCGAAAGCTTGCGGTTCGGAATCCGCATCCCGCTGCCGTACAGAGGCGTCATTAATATACCTCTTTTAAGCAGCAGACTTTTTAGGAGGTGTATTTTTTATGGGAAAAAATTTCATTCAATCGGCAAAAAACTTCAAAAACACACGGGTAATATGTGCGTCGGCGATTATGACGGCGATGTATGTGGCGCTTTACGCACTGAAGCTCCAGCTAACGCCGCAGCTGCGCATCAGCTTTACCTTTATTCCGCTGGCTCTTTCGGGCTGGCTGTTCGGCGCAGTACCGGCAATGGCGGTGGGACTTTGCGGGGACGTTATCGGCTCACTGCTTTTCCCCTCGGGAGCGTATTTCCCCGGATTTACGCTGACATCGGTGCTTTCGGGACTGATATACGCCCTGTGCCTGTACGGCTGTGTCGAAAAGAAAATGCTTATCCGTGTATCCTGCGCAAAGCTGTCGGTCAATATGCTGCTTAATGTGCTGATGAACGCATACTGGCTGTCTGTAATAACCGGCAAGGGCTATCTTGTCTATCTTTCGAGTCATTTTATCAAGAATATTCTTGCACTCCCCATTGAGATTTTACTACTTTTTATTATAATGAAATTCCTTTTACGCCACGGCGTGGAAAAGATGTACAAATAAGACATTTTTAAGGTTACAAATTTGTTCGGTTTGACGATATTCGTATTACTCCTTGAAAAAAATGCCGAAATATGGTATAAATATATATGTAAAAAAGCGTGTATTCACGGGGAATAGCGTAAAAAATATATGCGGGGACGTATTTTTTCGGCGGATGTAAAATAAGACTTGCCGGAGCTGATTTTTGAGCGATATTCTTTGTGGGGCAAAGGATTATCAATGGAGGAATATCATGGAAGAAAACATAACAAAACCGACATTCGGAAAGCTCAGCATTATAAGCATGCGCGGCTGTGAGGAGATTACCGACAAAATCGACTGGTATCTGCGCCAGTTCCGTAAGGACTACGAAAACGAGGAGAGCTATATAACGCATATAAAATGTCCCCGTTTCGGTTCGGGAGAGGCAAAGTGCGTTATAAATGAAACAATCCGCGGTCATGATGTTTATATTATCTGCGATATGTTCAATCACGGCATTACCTACAGCATGTATGGACAGGAAAACCGAATGAGTCCGGACGACCATTATCAGGATTTAAAGCGAATTATTGCGGCGATTTCGGGAAAGGCAAGGCGCGTAACGGTAGTAATGCCCATGCTGTACGAGGGCAGACAGCACCGCCGTACCGCAAGAGAATCGCTGGACTGCGCAATGGCTTTGCAGGAGCTTGTGAAAATGGGTGTGTCGAATATAATCACCTTTGACGCGCATGACGCGAGAGTACAGAATGCAATTCCACTGTCGGGATTTGATGATGTGCAGACCACATATCAGATGATAAAAGCGCTGTCAAGACAGGTTCCGGATATTTCCTTTGACAAAGAAGATACAATTGTAATATCTCCCGATGAGGGCGGAATGAAGCGTGCGATGTACTATTCGTCTGTGCTGGGGCTTGATTTGGGTATGTATTATAAGAGAAGAAATTATTCCATAATCGTGGATGGCAAGAACCCTATCGAGGCGCATGTTTATCTGGGTCGTGACGTTGCCGGTAAGGACGTTATGATTATTGATGATATGATTTCAAGCGGAGAATCGGTGCTTGAAATCGCCAAGAAGCTTAGGGAACAGAATGCAAAAAGAGTGTTTATTTTCACTGCTTTCGGTCTGTTCTGCAACGGCCTTGAAAAATTTGATGAGGCATATGAACGGGGCGATATATCCAAGGTATTCACAACCAACCTGATTTACCGCATGCCGGAGCTTTTTGAAAGGGAGTGGTACTGCGAGGTTGATATGTCCAAATACATTTCGCTTATTATTAACACGCTTAATCATGACGAAACAATCAGTAATCTGCTTGTTCCGGCGCAAAGGATTGAAAAGCTTTTAAGCAAGCTGAATGAAGAAAAAAATAAAAAATAAGAAAAATTAGCTGCGCAAAAATCTTTTGCGCAGCTTTTGATATTTAAGAATAAGTACCGCCTGTGATTAAGCAAGGGCAGAGGCTATGCCTCCACAAGATGAATCATAAATCCGTCGAAGTCGCTGTCAATGTAGATTAGGTGCGTGGTACCGTCGGGATTTTTCAAAGCGGAGTCCTCAATAAATTTCACGCCGCGTTTTTCGAGGTAATAAACCGCACGGTCCACGTCGGGAGTGGATACGGCGATATGTCCGCATCTGCCGCGGTCATGTCCTTTCATAATCTCAAAGCAGCCGTCCACGAATATGCCCTTATCGGTTTCTAAGGTAACTTCACCGCCGAAAACTGCAGTGAGCAGCCTTGCGGTATCTGAAGCGGCATCGGAATTAATTCCGATGTGAGCAAGCTTAAAATCAAGCAGTGCTTTTACCGTATCCCGTGAAGCTGAGGTTATTCCGTTCCAGTCGCCGGCATCAACGGCGTCGGTTTTCACCATAAAGCTGCCTCCGCAGGCAATTATCTTCTTAAAGGAAAGATATTCGTGCATGTTTTGGAGGTTAATGCCGCCGGTGGGCATAAATTTCATGCCGGTGTAGGGGGCGGAAAGAGCCTTTATTTTTGCAAGTCCTCCGCTCTGCTCAGCAGGGAAAAACTTTACGGTATCAAGTCCCAGCTCTATTGCCTGTTCAATTTCGGAGGGAGTGGTACAGCCCGGAAGAACAGGAATATTATTGCCCGTGCACCATGATACGACCTTCGGGTTGAAGCCCGGGCTTACGATAAATTTTGCGCCGGCGTCAACCGCCGTTTTTGCCTGTTCAACACTGAGTACGGTTCCGGCACCTACAAGCATATCCGGGTATGCCGTAGCAATTTTGCGGATTGCTCCTTCTGCGGCATCGGTGCGGAAGGTTATTTCCGCCGCCGGCAGACCGCCGTCAATAAGCGCTTTTGCAAGGCTTACCGCATATTCCTCGTTCTTAATGCATACCACGGGGATTATTCCAATGTTTTTCATTTCACTTAATATATTCATGATTTTTTCTCCTGATAGTTTATTATAATGTCCTCCAAAGGACGTTTGGGAACATAAACTCTGCCGTTTTCAAGATAATATTTGCAGTCGCCGTCCTTCATTTCCGCAGACGTGCTTTCCTGTGCGGGATAGCCGATGGCTATGAGGTATAGCAAATGCAGATTTTTGGGAAGATTTAAGATACTGCCGATTCTATCGCGGTCGATGGCACCGAGAATGCAGCTGCCAAGACCTTCTCCTGTGGCCGCCAGGCATATGGCAGACATTGCCAGTCCGGCGTCGTTTTCCTGTGTGCCGCGGCTTATGCTGTCATCGCCGAGAACGGCTATGTATGCGGGCGGTCGTTCATGGGAAAGAGGCCCTGCCTCGGGCTTGTATCCCGCCCACTTTGTAAGCGGAAATACAGCGCTGTTCAGTTCTTCGCCGTCTATGACTGCGTATTTTATGGGCTGTCTGTTTGCAGCGCTGGGCGCAAGACGGGCGCAGTCAATCAGCTTGTATAAAATATTTCGGCTTACCGGAACAGGACGGAATTTGCGAATAGTACGCCGTGAGTAAATTGCTTTAAATATATCCATGGCGCTACCTCTGAACCTTAAGCGAGCCGCAGCCGCCGGCAAGAGCTTCAGCCTCGCCGCGTGTTATGCAGTTAAAGTCGCCGGGAACCGTATGCTTCAGGACAGCGGCGGCAACGCCGAATTCAAGAGCATCACGATAATCCTTGCCGTCCAGAAGTCCGCACAGTACGCCGGCGGAAAAGGCGTCGCCTGTACCCACACGGTCAACAATCGGGTCGGCGGCATATTCACGGGAATGGTAAACCACATTTTCACTGCGGGAATATATCATTGCCGAGTAATCGTTGGCGGAGGCGGAGCGGCTCTTGCGTAAGGAGGCGGCTACGTATTCAAAACCGTATTTTTCCGAGAGTTTTTTTGCGCCCTCTTCAAAAGGAGCGTCGTCCGAAACGTCTGCGGCAAGAAGATTAGCCGCATCCCAGGAATTGGCAAAGCATATATCCGCGTATTCCGCCAGCCGCGGAAGAACGGATGCGGCTTTTTCGACCGTCCACAGCTTTCTGCGGAAGTTTATGTCGAAGGATACCTTTACGCCCAGTTGCCTCGCAGCTTTAAGTGCGGATTCGGCAAGGACTGCACCGCCGTCCGAAACAGCCGGCGTTATGCCGGAAATATGAAAGAGGTCCGCGCCCTGTAAAATTTTTTCAAAATCAAAATCGTCTGCCGAGGCGTCGGCAAAGGAAGAGCCGCTGCGGTCGTAAATAACGCCGGAGGGACGGTTCGCCGCACCGGTTTCGAGAAAATAAACACCTATGCGGGTTCCTCCGCGGACAATGCTGTCGGTTTTCACGCCGGCACGGCGCAGGCTCCCGATTGCATTTTCCGCAAGCAGATTTTCCGGAAGACGGGTCACAAATTCCGCATCGTGACCGAACATTGCCAGTGAGGCGGCAACGTTTGCCTCCGCACCGCCGAACAACATGTCAAATCGGTTTGCATGCATGAAGCGCTGGTTTCCCGGGGTGGAAAGGCGCATAAGAAGCTCACCGAAGGTTACAATTTTAGCCATAATAATCTCCGTTCCGCCGCATGTAAAGCGGCACTTAATGTGTGCGGAAAAGGATGTAATATACAGAAATCTCCCGAACACTCGCTATCCGCACCGTATATGACTATATTATAATACCGTTTCCGGACTATGTCAATCGGCATATCAAAAAATACATATATAAAGCACAAAAAAAGAGCGCCGCAATAAGCTGCGCTCCCCTCAGGGAAGGACTGCGCAATATGCAGTCCTTCCGCATTATTCACCGTATCTGGTAACTCTTACTATGTCAAAATCGATGGTGCAGACCGGGGTAGTAACCGAAACGGTTTCGCCCGCCTTATGCCCGGCAAGGGATTTGCCCACCGGTGAGTTTGCCGAAAGAAGAACATCGTCCTTGTTGGCATTTAAAATAGAATACATTTCGATTTCGTCCGCACTTACAAAGGCATATGATTCGATTTCGTCCTCGCCGACCTCCCGTATTTCGATGGTGTTGCCGATACATACAACGCCGTCCTCAATTTCATCCTCCGAAACGGTGCGGGCAAATTTTGTTATGTTCATAAGCTGGTTGATTTTGGTTTCAACCTCAGCCTGTTCCTTTTTTGCCTCGTCATACTCAGCGTTTTCCGACAGGTCGCCGAATCCGCGGGCAATCTTAATTTTTTCGGTAATTTCGCTCCTCTTTGTGGTTTTTAAGTATTCAAGTCCTTCCTTTAATGCTGTCATGCCTGTTTTTGTAAGAATAATCTCCTTTGTTTCCGCCATGTTTATTACTTCCTTTCTTTCTATATAAATGTCATTTATTCAGATACGATACAATACATTATATCAAATTTTTTAAAAATGTCAACTATTTTTAAATGTACTAAATAATTCTATGCATAATTGTGAATAATTATCATAGAAAAATCTATGAAAACGGTGAAAAAAATGAATTTTAACGAAGTATACACGGATTATAAAAAGCGATTCGGACGGGAAAAGGAACGGGCATATTTTGTGGGCAAACCGGTAGTGTTCTTTTCGTGCCGGGGACTGACGGCGGGCTGCTGTGTAAGTGTGGGCGGCTGTGCGGCGCTGGCGAGACGTGACGATGACAGGATTATAGTGCAGTTTTCGGACAGCGAAAAATTTATAAATTGCAGCAAATCGGACTTAGAGAATAATAAGGATGAAAAGGTATGCGCTTTGCTGCTCAAGGCGGAAACGCTGGGAGCAGACCTCAGAGGGGCAGAAATTCTGCTGCATTATAACAGCGGAATATCACACCCTTATCAGCCGCTTATTATGACTGCGATGAAGGGATTTTGCAATAATGTGCCTGATGTACGGGAGCTTGCCGGAAGTGCCGGAAATTATGAAAAGAACATGCTGGCGTTGTCAGGACGGCAAAATTGTGCGGCGGTGATGGAGGGAGGACAGGTGCGGTATCTGCCCCTTGATGACGGCGCAGTGAAGATTGTCCTGTGCTATACGGGAGATAAGCCGAAAAATACGGCGCAGGGGAATATTAATACGGCAAGGGCAGCTCTTGAAGAGCTTTCACGTGGCGATTACGAAAAATTCGGAGGACTTTTAAGCAGATACACCGAGGAGCTTTTAGCACGGGAAAAAAGCTGCCGCAGAGCGAGTCGTCTGCACAAAATGTCGGTACAGCTGGGCGACGCTTACGGCAGCGGAATACTTGAGGACGGAGGCATTTATGCGATTGTCAAAAACGATCGGGTAGATACGTTTATGCATAACCTCAGCGAGGAGTACCGCAAATATTGCGGCGCACCGCCGGAATTTTATGTTACTAAAGCAGAGGACAGCGGCATAATATGCGGCTAAATTATCCGTGGCCGGTATTCTTCAAACCAGAAGTTAAGCTTAATGATATATGCGATGAGCTCTGAAGGAACGGCATTACTGCCGGAAAAATCAAATCTGTCCTCGCACAGCTTTAATAGCGCTGATTTATCGAAAAAGGCGGATATGGGCGAGCTGTCACGGGCAAGAATTTCCAAAAGAATACGACGCAGAGCCGGGGCGTCCCAGACCGGAGCATGGGCAAGAGGTATAATCCCCGATTTCTGCCGTAAAATTTCGGTAAATACGCTGTCTGCCGAGTAGGGTACGCTGTGCAGAAGAAGGGCAAGACGTTGGCTTGCCAGAGGCGTTTTCAGATTAATATTACCGTCGGCGGCAATCATGGCGGCATAGTTAAGGAAACTGTTTTCGTGGGCGGAGTCCTCCTGAGAAAGCTCAAGGGTTTCGGCAACGGCAGGCAGAAATGCACGATTTCGCAGCAATACCGCCGAATTACAGATGTTGGAGTCGGCAAGGGACGGCGAGGAGGAATATATTGTTCTGACATCCTGTGGCGTTCTCCTCAGAATCATTGGCAGAAGAAAATCGTCCCGGGCAAAAACCGGCAGTCCGCATGCGGTTACCGACTCCTTCAGCGCCATGCGCAAAGCGTCCTCCGAAAAGGGCAGATGAGAATGATACGTGCCGGAGGCACGGGAAATAAGATTTTCGCTGCTGAAGGAATAGGAGGAGAGACGGCGTGTTTTTTCGGCAGCAAGGGAAAGAACCGCACAGCAGCGGCGGCTGCCGTCCAGGATTATTCCTGCCTCATGTCGGTCGGAAATTCCCTCTCCTATAACAGCGGCAGCCTCACGGGCGGTTTCGGGCAGACCTATAGGATGACAGGATAAGACGTCCTCACAGCAGGACAGAACAGCCGCTGAATCTTCCCTTATCCTCAGTACATGCCCGGCAGGCAGCATATATACGCCTTCGAATATATTTCCGCTGAGATGACGGGGCATTAACAACAGCTCACGCAGGGCGTCACGGGATATTTTCGGCGTAATACCGGGCAGGGCAAAGAAGCTGCAGGGATGCGGGGATAAAATAAACTTGTCGCCATCACGCAGGTAGAATACCGGCGGAGCGGACGGCGAGGACAACGCAAATGTCTGTCTGCGCATGAAGTCATACACGACAAGGGTGAAACTACCGTAAAGCTGACCGGAGCATTTTTCGCCGTAGTGTATGTATGCGGTCAGGGCGAGTTCGGCGTCGGAGTCGGTGAGAAAATCATATCCCAGTGCGGAAAGCTGCGATTTTAGCCGGGATGCATTCTGCAAATCTCCCGAAAATACCGATGTAAACTGGTAACCTTCGCATATTTTGCTGAATATACCGGCATTTTTGCCGCAGCCGAAGGCGGAATGTTCGTCGATACGGTATTCGCTGCAGTTGCCCTCCGACATCTGCGACAGAAGGGACGTATAATAAGGCATGTTTTTCGTGAAATTATCACGGAAATTTATAATACAGGAAAAAATATTCATAAAAAAACCCCCAATACTACATATATTATGAAGTATTGGGGATTTTAGTGCTGAATCAGCCTTTTCGGGACAACATTTCAAGATCCTGCTGGTCGTATTTGCTGTCTGCAAAAGCAGTTTCCTGGCGTCTTGTGCGGTTTTTGAATTTGCGGTTGTCCTCCTCCGCCTGAGTAACGGTGGTGATGCCGTCGGCAGCCCAGCGGGAAATAATCTTATCCATATACGGGAAGGACAGCTTTGCGGTCTGAATAATGCAGTATTCGTAGGCAAGGGCAATCATTTCCTCGCTCATGTCCATTTCGTCATGCCACTTGTTCAGATATTTTTCCTCAATCTGACTTAGGCTGCGGTCGGAAATACCCATAACCTTCCTTATGGAATACAGAAAACCGGTTTTTTTCTCTTCATTCTGTATGTATTCGGCGGCACGGTCTAAGGTGTTAAGGTGCATTTCGTTCCAGGAAACGGCTACCTTTTCGATATAGCTCATACGGTTTTTGCCTTTGGAAACGCAGTATTCAAGAAGCATAAGCACGACCTCCGGCGGCATTTGAAGGTCGGTGCAGAACCAGTATATGGTTTCCATGTCCCGCTCGGTTATCGTTTTTCCGAGGATTTCCTGCGCCAACATAAACATATTGGAGAGCTCGGGGTCGCCGTTTATGATTTCTCCGATATTTTTAATGTTGTGGGGTGCGGATTCGGTCTTTGCCGCAGGCACCGGAACGTCCCTTTCGGCTCCGTGTATGCCGGGGAAAATAATGCCGTCTTCCGTTTTTATAAGCTCATCATGTTCCTCCCAGTAGGAAACAGCCGCCATAAGGTCGCTTTCCAGTATGCCGAGAGTCTGTGCCGCGTCCAGGTATTCGCAGTCTGCGCCCTCCGCCGCCAGCATGGCAAGATAGAAATATACCTTTACAAATGTGGGATTTGCGGCGGGCAGCTTGTTCTTTATAAACTCCGAAGGCACCGTAATATAGCTGTTTTCTGTCGAAAAATGTGGCATTTTATACACTCCCTGTTAAAATGGTTTAAAAAGTTGAAAAAAAAGTCAATATGCCTGTTGACATATTGAAAAATTTGTGATAACATTATATATTGTACTAAGATGATAATATGGGATTAATATCCGCTGCTCCTCTTAACATTTTCTATTATAGCATACTGAAAACAAAAAATCAAGAGCAGAATTATAAATAATTGATATGTATGGAAAAAATCCCGTAGAAAAGAATTTTGACGAGGTGATAAAAGAATGGTACATCAGGTGCATTTGGGAAAAAACACCAGACTGAGCTATTCCAAAATCAATGAGGTTTTGGAGATGCCCAACCTTATCGAGGTGCAGAAAAATTCCTACAAATGGTTCCTTGAGGAAGGCTTAAAGGAAGTATTCCACGATATTTCCCCGATAACCGACCATGCGGGACATTTGAGTCTGGAGTTTTTTGACTACACTTTCGATTACAACTCAAAGTATACCGTAGAAGAATGTAAGGAAAGGGACGCAAAATATGCGGCTCCGCTTCGGGTAAGCGTCCGGCTCATTAATAACGAAACGGGAGAAATCAAGGAGCAGGAAATCTTCATGGGCGACTTCCCGCTGATGACCGAGCAGGGTACCTTTATTATAAACGGTGCCGAGCGTGTTATCGTAAGCCAGCTGACAAGATCGCCGGGTATGTATTACGATTTTACCAGGGACAAGACGGGTAAACCCCTTTATACATCGACCGTAATTCCTTACCGTGGCGCATGGCTTGAGTATGAAACCGACTCCAACGACGTGTTTTCGGTGCGTATCGACCGAACAAGAAAAATTCCCGTAACCGTGCTGCTGCGCGCAATGGGTGTCCAGACTAATGCCGAAATTATTGATATGTTCGGCGAAGATCCTCGTCTAACAGCTACCTTTGAGAAGGATACGACAGATAACAGAAACGACGCACTTCTGGAAATTTACAAAAGACTGCGTCCCGGCGAGCCGCTTAACGTGGAAAATGCGGAAAGCCTGATAACGAATATGTTCTTTGACCCCAAGCGCTACGACTTGGCGCATGTGGGCAGATACAAGTATGATAAGAAGGTTGCCATGGCGGCAAGAATAAGGGGCAAGGTTGTGGCTGATAACGTTGCCGACCCAAGAACGGGCGAAATTATCGCCAATGCCGGAGATACCCTATCCTACGATATGGCGGAGGCTATTGAAAGAGCCGGCGTAAACAGCCTTGACCTGCTGGTTGATGAAAAGCGCGTAAGGGTTATCTCCAACGACATGGTCTACATCGACGAATATGTTGACTTTGACGTGAGCGATATACATTATAAGAAGGTAAGAAGAAGCGTTCTTATGGATATTCTGGATAATGCCGAGAACGATGAGGACGCAAAAGAGCAGATTTTGGCGCGTCTTGACGAGCTGACTCCGAAGCATATCACCACCGACGATATGTTTGCGTCGATAAACTATGTAATATGCCTTGCAAACGGCGTTGGCGAAACAGATGATATTGACCATCTTGGAAACCGCCGCGTAAGAAGCGTGGGCGAGCTCCTGCAAAATCAGTTCAGAATCGGTCTTTCCAGAATGGAAAGGGTTGTACGAGAGAGAATGACCATTCAGGACATGGAGGTTATCACTCCCCAGACCCTTATAAATATCCGTCCGATTATTGCGACCATTAACGAATTTTTCGGTTCGTCACAGCTGTCGCAGTTCATGGATCAGCCCAATCCGCTGGCTGAATTAAGACATAAAAGACGTATTTCCGCCTTGGGTCCCGGAGGTCTTTCCCGTGAAAGAGCCGGATTCGAGGTTCGTGACGTACACTATTCCCATTACGGAAGAATGTGTCCGATAGAAACGCCGGAAGGTCCGAATATCGGTCTTATTACCTCCCTTGCCACCTTTGCGCGGATTAATGAGTACGGCTTTATTGAAGCTCCTTACCGCAAGGTTGATAAGGAAACCGGCGTTGTTACCGATGAGATTATATACATGACTGCAGATACCGAGGACGTATTCATTGTTGCCCAGGCAAACGAGCCGCTGGACAGCGAGGGACATTTCCTTGACAAGAAGGTTTCGGCGCGTTACCGTGATGAAATCATCGAGGTTACTCCCGACAGAATCGACTACATGGATGTGTCGCCGAGACAGCTTGTTTCGGTTGTTACCGCATGTATTCCCTTCCTTGAAAATGATGATGCGAACCGTGCGCTGATGGGTTCAAACATGCAGTGTCAGGCGGTTCCGCTTCTGACTACCGATTCGCCTATTGTGGGCACCGGCATGGAATATAAGGTTGCAAGAGATTCCGGCTCGGCGGTTATCGCCAAGGAAGCAGGCACCGTTATGAAGGTTGCCGCTGACGAAATTGTGATAAAGGGCGATAATACCGGAACAAAATATACACAGAAGCTGATTAAGTTTGCGCGCTCCAACCAGTCCACATGCATTAATCAAAGACCGATTGTCAAGGTTGGCGAGCATGTTGAAAAGGGCGAAATCATTGCGGACGGTCCGGCTATGAATAACGGCGAGCTTGCTCTCGGAAAGAACGTGCTTATTGGATTTATGACCTGGGAGGGTTATAACTACGAGGACGCTGTTCTTATTTCCGAGGAGCTTGTAAAGCATGATATGTTTACCTCCATTCATATTGAGGAGTATGAGTGCGAAGCCCGTGACACCAAGCTGGGCGCAGAGGAAATTACAAGAGATATTCCCAACGTGTCGGAGGATGCTTTAAAAGACCTCAACGAGGATGGAATTATCAGAATAGGCGCTGAGGTAAGAGCGGGAGATATTCTGGTGGGTAAGGTGACGCCTAAGGGCGAAACCGAGCTTACGCCGGAGGAAAGACTTCTCCGCGCAATCTTCGGCGAGAAGGCGAGAGAGGTCCGTGACACATCTCTTCGCGTACCTCACGGCGAAAACGGAATTATCGTTGACGTCAAGGTGTTCACAAGAGAAAATTCCGACGAGCTGTCGCCGGGCGTAAATAAGGTTGTAAGATGCTATATCGCTCAGAAGAGAAAGATTTCCGTGGGCGATAAGATGGCGGGACGTCACGGAAACAAGGGTGTTGTATCCCGTGTGCTTCCCCAGGAGGATATGCCGTTTTTGGAGGACGGTACTCCGCTTCAGATTGTGCTTAATCCTCTGGGCGTACCATCGCGTATGAATATCGGTCAGGTGCTTGA
>JAQXUJ010000223.1 GCA_029219925.1 Clostridiales bacterium
ACATATTCAAATTCCAGCGGAAGCCGCTTAATGATATGGTACCCGTAATCGGACTGACAGAATGTAATTTCGCCGGGCATAACAGAATCCACCGCCTGTTCAAATTCCTGCACCATTTCGCCCGAACCGAAAACATAACCGCCGGGGTTTGAGGAAAGACCCGGATCCTGAGAATATTCATTCATAAGCTTATCGAAATCCTCACCGTTTTTTGCCCGCTCAAGAAGCTGATCAGCAAGCTTTTTGGCATTAGCTTGTTCCTCCTCCGAAAGAGGCTTTCTCGTCTGTGAATCAACCGTCATGATGAGAATATGCTTTGCTTTACGGTATTCCGAGCTGATATCGGATGATTCAAACTTACTCTTCAGTTCCTCATCAGTAATAGGCGTCTGCTCCTTTACAAGCTCGGTGATTTTATTATAGTATACCGTAGACTCGCACATCATATCAATAAACTTGTCGGTGATATTGTTTTCCTTCAGGAATTTGTTATATCCGGATTTTCCGCCGTTGTTGGAAATAACCCGCTCCTTTGTGGACTTTACCAGTGCCTTATCGCCGTCGGAAAGAGTGATGCCTGCCAAAATTGCGATGTCACGATATTCTACATTCTTGACGGCAATATCAAGTGCACGCTGCTTTGCGGCATCAATTGCCTTTTTCCCTTCAATTTCCTTGGTTTCCCAATCCTCGTCGGTTTGTATCTCCGTGCCCTTCATCTGATTTTTTATTGACGACAGATAAAACTCAAACTCACCCTGAGTAATTTTTGTGGTTCCTACAGTTGCAACCGTATTGCTGCCTGCGCATGAGGCCAGCATTAAAACCGAAAATAATACTGCAAATACTTTTTTCATACCGTACACCTCGCTCACATATATTATACATTATTTATTTTCGGTATGCAATTCATTTAGCTGTTGTAATAAAAATTTAATATTGGAGAGCAGCTTTTTATTATCGGCGTTACGATATTTGATGACCGGCTTGGTACCGGCAGAAATAACAATATCCTTTGAGTAATTTTCTATAATAAACTGTACATATTCCGGCAGGAAAAGCTTTTCTTCAAAGGTAAAAAGCACCTCGCCGTTTTTCTGCGACACATCGGTAATCCCGATATTATGCGCAAGAGCCTTAATTTGTGCAATTTCCAAAAGATTATGTGCCGAAACCGGCAAATCACCGAAACGGTCAATAAGCTCATCGGTGATTTCCGAGGCGTCATCCTCATTTTCCACCGCTGCAATACGCTTATAGGTGTCGATACGCACGCTGTTGCTGCGGATATATTTTTCGGGTATAAATGCATCCACATTCAGATCCACCGTTGTGTCAAGCTCCTCTTCTGGAATTTGACCCTGAATTTCCCGTACGCTGTCCGCAAGAATTTTACAGTACATGTCATATCCCACAGAATCGATATGCCCGTGCTGTTCCGCACCTAAAATATCTCCTGCGCCCCGGATTTCCAGATCACGCATGGCGATTTTAAAGCCGGAACCGAATTCGGTAAATTCACGTATTGCAGAGAGCCGCTTTTCCGCCGTTTCGGAAAGCACTCCGTCCCGTTTATAGGTCAGATAGGCATAGGCGCTCCGGGAGGAACGTCCTACCCGTCCGCGGAGCTGATAAAGCTGTGCAAGTCCCATGCGGTCGGCATTTTCAATAATAATTGTGTTGGCGTTGGGTATGTCAAGTCCCGTTTCTATGATGGTTGTGCAGACAAGAATATCGGTTCTGCCGTTCACCATGTCGTACATGATGTCCTCCAGCTCTTCCTCCTTCATCTTGCCGTGACCCACAGCCACGTTCGCATCGGGGATTACCGATTTTATCCACTCCGCAACCCGGTATATTCCCGAAACACGGTTATACAGGTAAAACACCTGACCTCCCCGTGACAGCTCCTTTTTCATGGCGTCAATCAGAACGCCCGGGTCATGCTCAAGAACATATGTCGAAACAGGATACCTGTTTTCGGGCGGCGTTTCAAGAAGACTCATGTCACGCACCGACACCATAGCCATATGCAGGGTACGGGGAATGGGCGTCGCGCTCATTGAAAGCACGTCGACATTCTTTTTAAGTTCCTTAAGACGTTCTTTGTGGGCAACACCGAACCGCTGTTCCTCGTCTATTATAAGCAGTCCCAAATCCTTGAAAACCACGTCCTTGCTGAGCAATCTGTGCGTTCCGATAATGATGTCAATTTCCCCGGTTTTCAGCTTTTTAATTATTTTAGCCTGTTCCGAAGCAGTACGGAATCTTGACAGCATTTCCACCTTTACCGGGAAATTTCTCATCCTGTTTACAAAGGTTTCATGGTGCTGCATGGCAAGAATTGTCGTGGGACACAGGTAGGCTACCTGCTTAGAATCCATCACAGCTTTGAAGGCGGCACGCAATGCCACCTCGGTTTTTCCATATCCAACGTCGCCGCACAGCAGTCTGTCCATAGGCTTCGGGCTTTCCATGTCGCGTTTAACCTCTTCAATGGAGCGCAGCTGATCCTCGGTTTCCTGATATGGGAAGGTATCCTCAAAATCACGCTGCCAGGGAGTGTCGGCAGAGTAGCAAAAACCCTTTGTCTGCTGTCTCTCGGCATACAGCGCCGCCAGCTGCTTTGCCATGTCGCGGGTAGAGGCGCGAACCCGCTGCTTTGCCTTGTTCCACTCGGTGCCGCCCAGCTTATTAAGCCGCAGCTCCTTATCGGTATTTCCGGAATATTTATACAGCATATCAAGCTGGTCAACCGGCTCATAGAGGCTGTCGGTACCACGAGTTGCAATTTGCAGATAATCCTTCGTATCACCCTTTACTGTAATTTTTTTTATTCCGAGATATCTGCCTATTCCGTGGGCGCGGT